>JAFGDY010000256.1 GCA_016931895.1 Anaerolineae bacterium | reverse complement strand
GGCTCAGCCTGTTCTGCCTCCGGCCATTCGGCCAGCCAGGGAGGAGTCTCCGGCTCCACTTTGCCCTCCCCCTCAACCGGCGTCTCTTCGACCCTACCCAGCCAATCCGGTATTTCCAATTCCACTTCAGCAACAGGCTCGGTTGGCGCCGGCTCAACCGGAGCTTCTTCTTCCATCAACCAGTCGGGCAATTTGATCTCAGCTTCAGGGATGGCAGGTTCAGGTGCTACGGCTTCAGGCATTGGTTCGGCTGGCAGTTCTTCTGTCTCTGTCAACCAGTCCGGCATTTCGATCTCGGCTTCAGGGCCAGGCTCAACCACTTCATAGGCGGTAGAGGCTTCGTCTGAAGGAAGTGCCTCGCGCAGACCCGTTAACCAGGCCAGGGTATCCTGTTCCTGTTCGGCAGGCGGCAAGGGTTCTGGCCGGGTTTCTGTTGGCGGCAAGGGTTCAGAAAACATTTCGGCTTCTGCGTCAAGAACAACTTCCTCCTGGATTTCGGCTAATCCGGCTGTTTCCTCGGCTTTTGTTTCAAACCCCGCCGGAATCAAGGCCCCCGCCCAGTCCGGCAACAACGTTGCCGCCTCCTCTCCAGAGGAGGCCCCGGCCGGGACCAATTGGGCCGCCCAATCAGGCAAAGCGAACGGCATCTGTCCGGTTTCTGCCGTAGCAGGGATAAGGCTGGCTGCCCAGTTTGGCAAGGTCGGGGAAGCCGGTTTGGGTGAAAGCCGTTTGAGCGGTTTTAATCTCTTTAAGGTAGAAGCGGGCCGTGTACCTGAAGCACTCTCCTCTGTTTCTTCTTCAGGAAACGCTACAGCCGGTGGAAGGTCTGTTTCAGGCGGCCAGGTCAAATCATCTCCAGTTTGAGAGGCAGGGGCTGCGGCCGTGTCCGGCCCCAAGGCGATGCCGGAATCACCGAACCAATCAGGCTCGGCAGAAGGGGCCGCTTCAGCAACAGACGTATCGCCAGGGGCAGGCGCGTCAAAATCGGCCAACCAATCCTCAGACTCAACAAGGTTGGGAGTTTTAACAGCGGCCACGGGGGTGTCGTCTAGCGGGGGCGCGCCCAAGCCGGTCAGCCAATCGTCGGCGTCAGCCATCATTGGCCCAGGTTCTACAGTTTGCTCCGCTACCGGCGCCGGCGGTTGGCTTCCGGGGGTGGTTTGGATATTTTCTAACCAACCAGGCGGCTGACCGAGAGGTGGGGGTGATATTTCGGTTGGCGACTGGATATTCTCTAGCCACCGCGGCATACCGGCAGAGGGCGCTGCCGGTAATGACCCCGGCTCGGTTTGGATGTTTTGTAACCAACCCGGTATATCCTGAATTGGCCCAACCGGCTCTTGTTCTGCCGGCGTTTCAGCCGCGGCGATAGAAGTTTCTGCCGCTGCCGGCGGCGTATCAAACAGCCAATCTGGCTCTGTTTCATCGGCCATAGCGGGCTGGGGGGCAGCCGGCTCGGCCGCAAGCCAATCCGGGATGTCCTCTTCTACAGGCGCAACAGATGAAGGTGGAGGCGTAGTTTCGGCCAGGGGCGTTAGCCAATCAGGAAATTCTGAGCTTTCTGGCGCGGCATCGGTTTCAACGAATGTTTCTCCCTGGGCAATCCAATCAGGAATATCTGGCTCGGCAGAGGCGGATTCTGCCGGGCCGGCTACCTCATCTATCCCTTCGGTGATCCAATCGGGGATTTGCCAATCGGGAATGTCGGCGGCAAAGTCCGGCGTGGATTCGGCCAGGGGCGAAACCGTTTCCCATCCTTCGGCAGCAGGCATTTCTGTTTCTGTCAACCAGGCGGGTGTTTCGGCGGGCATAGAGGATTCCGGTCCGGTGGCCGCCTCCGGCGCAGATGGAGATTCCGTGAGCCAGTCGGGCGTTTCTGCCTCCGGGGGGAACGAGGGAGAAAATTGTTGACTTTCTACCGGCAAAGCCGTGTCTGGAGTTTCTTCTAAGGCTTCGGTCAACCAATCTGGCACTTCTTCATCGCTAACCGCGGGAGCTGATGGTGACGTAAAGGCGGGGGCCTCTGACGCTGATGATGGAGTTTCTAGGGCCTCGGTCAACCAGTCCGGCACTTCTTGGCCGCCAGAAGAAGAGGGGGGGGAGGCAGCCGTCGAAGGTTGTTCTGAAACTGTAAAGTCCGAGGGCGTTTGATCATAATCGCCCTGTTCCGGCCCGGTATCGGTCAACCAATCTGGCACCTCTGCCCCGGGCACCGGTGTATGCTCTTCGTAAAGGGGGGCTTGCTCATACCCCGCAGGCGTATCGTAATTTTCTTCTACCCCTGTGTCGCCCAGACCGGCCAAAAAATCGTCCAGCGGCGCTACAGGAGGTTCAACCGGTTGGGCCGCACTGCTCCACTCAACCGAGGTAGGCACGTTACGATCTGGCGCCACATCCAAACCTTCTTCGGCCATCTGTTCCAGCAGGTTAGAAAGTTTACTTTCTTCTTCCTGAGTAGGCGGCGGAGGGCCTATTCTCTCCTCTTCCGGCTTGGGTTCTGCTTCAAGACCAACCAGCCGGCCTTCTGTTTCACCATACTTGGTTAACAGCAGTTTGAGCCAGGTGGGCACCTGTTCCCGCACATTTTGGGTCAGTTCGGGCAGTTGGCCGGTAGTTACTTTTTGGGGACTTACCCGTTGCAGTTTTTTAACCATTACTCCCTCAATCAATCCGTATAAGGGCGGTCGGCGCCAATAAACACGCGCAGGCCGGTGGCAATTGTGCCCAGGGCAACTCCCAACAAAATACCCCGGACACCGGCCAGGGTGGGCACATCCAAAATCCAATCTTTGATCACGGGCAATTCCGGCCAGATATAAATGGAAACCGGCACTTGCCCTAACAAAACAATCACGGCAAAGAGCACAAAAAAGAATGTTTCCAGGCTACGCACCCTGAAGGCGCGAAACGCAGCCGTAGCAATAAAAACGGCCAATAGGGAAAAAAAGGTAGCCTCCAGCGGTTGCAAAACAAACTTAAAAATGCGCTGGCCGTTTTCCGATGCCGGGCCGCCATAGCCCATTATTAAGGTGATCATAAGTGAAGCCAATAAAACAATACTGTAAATTGAGCCTGGTTTGCGGGTGCGGATTCGGTGCCAATGAACGCTGATAACATTGGCCAGGCCCAAAAACAGGGCAAAGGCAACCACAATGGCCGTCCAACTGACCAGGAAAAAGCCTACGCCGTTGACGGTTTGTTTGAAGCCGGGGATGTTAAAAATTTCTCCTGGCCACTGCGCGGCAAACAGGTCGGCCAAAACAAATAGCCCCCCTACTATAGCCACCACCGTAGCAATAATGCGCCCAATCCGAATAATCATAATCCTGTAACTTAATTGCCGGTTATTTTACCCAAAATTCGCTCAATAAATAAAACGGCCATACTTTAGAGGCGGCCAGGATGCCGGTCAAAATGAACAAAAGAATCAGCCAACGCATGGTATCTTGAGCCACCAGGCTGCTGATATGGAAGGGACGTTGTTGGAGATAAGCGCCCGCAGCGTAAATCTCCTCCCCCAGCAGGGTTTCTTCCGCCGAGGCGTAAATGAAGGGCAAAGTATTGGGGTCGCTGGTGCCGCCGATGTGGCCACTACCGCGTCGGGCAGCTGTTTCACCCATCAGCAGGTACTCGTCGCCAAATTTTCCTACCAGCACATTGGCCTCAGTTTCATCAATATTCATCAAACTCATCACCCCGGCGGCATAAGCCGCCGGTTGAGGCGCAATCCAACGGATCTGGCGATAAGCTTCCTCGGCCACTTCCGGGTCGTCGGCGTGGGCGGCCCGTAACGCATTTTGGGCAAAAAGCATAACGGTGGGATCGGCCATGGACACAATCGGCGGCACCCCGGTGGTAGCGCCCTGTTCGGCCAGATAATCCAGCACCGTTAACCCGGCCAGGCTATCGGCCGTGGACTGGTTGGCCACGCTGCCCACCCCCACCGATAAATGCAGGGCGCGGCCCGCTTCTATGGCGCGGCCGGTAAATCCTTTCAGGGCTTCAAAAGCGTGGATTCGGCGCAGCGCGGGGGAACGACCGGCCGTAAGGCGGCCGGTGAAATAAAAGAGTAACCCGGCAAAAATAAGCAACAAAGCCATGCCCCAAATCAAAGGCTCCTGGGTCATAGCTGGGTCTCCTCCGAGCTGAAATTTACATCTGGCATTATGGCCTGGCCGGTTTGGGGTAACGCCTTATCTCCAGAGGCCGGCCCGGGTTTTTCTTCAAGACGGTCAATCAATTGCTCCAATTGCTCCGAATCTGCCAGCAAGTCAACCACATTTTGCGTAAAGTCCCGCGCCAGAAACAGGTTAAGCGTTGGCTGCGCCACCAACAGCAGTTGGCTGCCCAAAAAAGCAAGCGGCTTATTTGCTTCCAGGAGCAGAACGGCCGGCCCGGCCAGGCCCAAATTAGTGATCCTGGTGGCAAGTCTGTTGGCAAAGGTGCTCATTTTTTAATCAAATTTCATTGTACAAATTAGCGTAATAACCCCTATTATGCTAGTGTAAGTATACCACATGAAAAGATAGGTGTAAAATTGACATAAAGTAAAAGGGGTCATGGCCAAAAGAGAATTTACCATAGAAAACGAATACCTCTACAATCGCACCGGGCCGGTGCGCTGGATAGGGTCTCATGTGGCCCGTTATCCACTGCTGCCCACGGCGATGGTGGTAATGGCCGTTATTAATAATTTAGCCTATGGCTACATTCAGGTGTTTGTGGGCCAGGCCTTTGACTTGATCACTACCCCCAACTGGCTTATGTCTGGCCTGGCCTGGCTGGCTCTGGGGGCAGTGAGTATGGCCTTCATCCAGGGCATTACCGGCCTGGCCCGTAACTACGCCGCCGAGTTTTTGGCCCAGCGGGTGGAGCGCGATACCCGGGATGAACTGTACGTGAGTTTGTTGGGCAAGAGCCAAACTTTTCATGGCCGCCAGCGCATCGGCGACATCATGGCCCGGGCCACCAACGACGTCCGTTCGGTGAACTTAATGTTCAGCCCCGGCATGAATTTGATCGTCGACTCGGTGCTTGCGGCCATTACGCCCTTTGTGCTTATTGGCTTCATTGAGCCTACTCTGCTGGCGGCGCCGGGCGTTTTTCTGATCCTCTTTGCCCTGACCCTGGCCGATTACAACCGCAAACTCAAGCCGGTGAGTATTGCCATGCGGCAGCAATTTGGCGTGATGAACGCCGGCCTGGCCGAGTCCATTGCCGGGATAGAGACGGTTAAGGCCAACGTGCGGGAGCGATACGAGTGGCACAAATTCACCCAAAACGCCGGCCTGTTCCGGGATCATTTTGTGCGCCAGGGCGAAATTCAGGCGCTCTATTGGCCCATGTTGATGTTCAGCCTGTGTTGGGCCGGGGGTTTTTTACTGGCCCTGTTGTTGTGGCGGGCGGGCAGTTTGACCCTGGGCGAGGTGATCACGTTTATGGGCCTGATGGGCCTGTTCCGGTTTATCACGTTTATCTCTATTTTCTCTTTCAACCTGGTCCAATTGGGCGTGGCCGGGGCCGAACGTATTTTGCTGCTGCTTAACGCCGAAACCGAACTTGACGAGAACAAGGCCGGGCTGGCCAAACCCATTGAGGGCGAAGTTGTGTTTGACCACGTCAGTTTTGGCTATAATGATACCTGCACCCTCAAAAACATCAGCTTTACGGCCAAAGCGGGGCAAACCGTGGCCATTGTGGGGCAAACCGGCTCCGGCAAATCCTCGTTGACCCGCCTCATCAACCGTATTTTTGACGTTGACGGGGGCCAGGTGCGCATTGACGGCGTAGACGTGCGCGAGTGGAGTATGGAGTCGTTACGTTCTCAAATTTCAACTATTGAGCAAGACGTGTTTCTCTTTTCCGGCACCCTGGCCGAGAACATCGCCTTTGGCTGCGCCGAATCCAGGCCTGAGGCGGTTGAAGAAGCGGCCCGCCAGGCCCAGGCCCATGATTTTATTACCCACTTCAGCCAGGGTTACCAAACCGAGGTGGGCGAGCGCGGGGTTACGCTTTCCGGCGGCCAGCGCCAGCGTATTGCCATTGCCCGCGCCTTTCTCACCAACCCCCGCATCCTGATTTTAGACGACAGCACCAGCGCTATTGACAGCGCCACCGAAGACCAGATCCAGCGGGCCATGCGCCGGATCAGCCGCCAGCGCACCACGTTTCTCATCACCCACCGGCTCAGCCAGATTCGTTGGGCCGACCACATTTTGGTGCTCCGTCGCGGCGAGTTGGTGGACCAGGGCACGCACGACGAGTTGTTAGCGCGGAGCGCGGATTATCAAAAGATTTTTGCCAGATATGAGGCATAGGGAGAAGAAGTAGACGATGGGTTTTATTTTGGATGGCCTTGAGAGCGAGGCCTATGACCGCACTTACAGCGACAGCGAACTGTTACGCCGGATCACCAGCTACTTCCGGCCCCACGCCCCAAAGATGATCCTGGTAGCGGCGGCGATCACCTTAAACGCCATTGCCGGCGCGGGCGGGCCTATTCTTATTTCCAGGGCGCTGGACCTGGTCAGCCGAAACCCGACCACGGCCCTTATTTTGTTGATGTCGGGGGCGGTGCTGTTGTTGGGGTCGGCGGCGTGGGGATTTAATTTTATCCAGCAATTCTTTTCGGCGCGGGTGGTGGGCAACGTGGTGCTTAAACTGCGCGAGGATGTTTTTAACGCCACCATCGGCCATGATCTTTCCTTTTTTGACGAGCATCCCTCCGGCAAAATCGTCAGCCGGGTCACGTCCGACACCCAGGACTTTGCGGAAGTGGTCACCCTGACCACCAACCTGCTCAGCCAGATCACGCTGGTGGTGTTCCTCTCCATCTGGCTTTTTAGCATCAATGTTTGGCTGACCCTGCTGCTGATCGCCTTTGCCCCTATTGCCGTTACCATTGCCCTTAGCTTTCGGCGTATTGCCCGGCGGGTCACGCTTGACGCCCGTAAAGTAACGGCCATTATCAACGCCCAGATTCAAGAGTCGATCAGCGGGATCATGGTGGCCAAGAGTTTTCGCCAGGAGCAGGCCATCTACCGCACCTTTCTCCGCAACAACGAGCAGGGATACCGGGTGGGGCTGCGGCGCGGCCTCACGCTTAACTCAATTTTTCCCGTGCTGGGGGCGTCGTCCGGTTTGGGCGTGGCGGCCCTCATTTATGCCGGGGGCCTGGCCATCCGTAACAACGTGGTCACCACCGGCGAGTGGTACCTGTTTATGCAGGCTGTGGGTTTTTTCTGGTTTCCCCTGATCAGCATTGCCTCTTTTTGGAGCCAATTTCAGGATGGCCTGTCCGCCTCGGAGCGCGTTTTTGCCCTGATTGACGCCGAGCCGAAAGTGACGCAGCACGGGGCCGAGCCGGTCGCGCAATTACAAGGTCGGGTTGAATTTTGTAACGTCCACTTTAGCTACACCCCGGCGGAAATTGTTCTGCCCGACTTCTCGCTGGCCATTGCGCCCCGTGAGACCATCGCCCTGGTGGGCCATACCGGGGCGGGCAAAAGCAGCATCATCAAACTATTGACCCGTTTTTACGAGTTCCAGGGGGGGCAGATTTTAATTGACGGGCGGGACATTCGCGCCCTGGATTTGAACCGGTATCGCCGGCACATCGGCCTGGTTTCGCAAACGCCGTTTCTCTTTTCGGCCACTGTGGAAGAGAATATCCGTTACAGCAAACCCAACGCTACGGACGATGAGGTGTGCCAGGCCGCCATGAGCATCAGCCGGGGCGATTGGCTGGGCGATTTGCCCAACGGTTTGCAAACCGATGTCGGCGAGCGGGGGGCCAGCCTATCGTTAGGCCAGCGGCAGTTAGTGGCCCTGGCCCGGGTGCTGCTGGGCAACCCGGCCATTTTTATTCTTGATGAAGCTACGGCCAGTGTTGATCCCTTTACCGAAGCTCAAATTCAAGAGGGCCTGGATTACGTGATGCGCGACCGCACGACCATTGTTATTGCCCATCGCCTGTCCACGGTGAGACACGCCGACCGGATCATTGTGATGGACCGGGGCCGGATTGTGGAGGAAGGTACGCATGATTCTCTGCTGGCCGGGGGCGGCCACTACGCCGAGTTATACAACACCTATTTTCGGCACCAGTCGCCTTACGCCGAGGAGTACGCTCCCTGGCGGTTGGATATGGCCGCGGATTAGTTTGGCTTTGAGAGAGGATAGCGGCTGAAGCAAGGCTGTTTGGCCGGCGGGTTGGGAGGATAAAACCTCGGGGTGGAATGAAAGGTGTTATCCCGATTTGTCAATCAACCGGAATGAAGCTATAATCTACCCCGTAAATTAAAACCTGAACTTACAGGGACTTCAAGCCTTGATGGGAGATCGTCTAATGGTAGGACAGCGGCCTTTGGAGCCGTATATCCAGGTTCGAATCCTGGTCTCCCAGTTCGGCGCGAGCCGTAAAGTCAAATAACAAGGGGGCGTAGTGTAGTGGTCAACATGCCGGCCTGTCAAGCCGGAGATCGCGGGTTCAAGTCCCGTCGCTCCCGTAGTGACACGCCCTTCCCTCCCAGGGGAGGGCGTGCTTCAATAAAGGGTAGAATGCGCTGTTAGGTTGCCAGCCAGTGAGCGCATCCCCTTGTACTGTAAGTGCTGCGAGTAATGCTCGCAGCATTTGCTTTTTTAAATTGTAGTCATTCTTCTCCCAGAGAGTCTGGAAGTTTTCTATTAAATAACCTGCCGCTATAATAGCGTTTAATGGTATGTTTGTCAAATTGGCCAATTGCTCTCGATATAACGAACGTCTGCGTTCATATTCCGGTCGATCAATGTCTCCTTCCAGGTACAGTTCTTTAGCTCGCATTAGGCTTTGTTGCACGGTCTGATAGTGGACTTCTCTTTTCCCATCTGAGGCCATGCCCTGCATTAATCTGGAATGCCAATCAGCAGGCAGGTTCAATTGCTGAAAATGATTTGCCACCTGACATTCAATGACTTCGGCCAGCACAGTAATCTGATCACACTGCCCGTTTTGTTGGATACGGGTGGCACAACGATGATAGCGTAATCCTTGCTGATTACTGGCTGAACGCATGGTTTTACCGCAACTACCGCAATGTAACAACCCCGTGAGTGGATAAACAAGATGTCGTCTGGTTTTGCCGGGTGTAGTTGGAGCATTATAACGCAACTGGCGAACTGCTTGCACCTGGTCAAATAGATCCTGAGGGATGAGGGCCGGATGCTGACCCGGATACAGGGCGACCACATCCTTTCGCTTGCGTTTTTGTTGATCTTTGTTGGTGCCGTAATAGGGAACAACACCGGTGTAGAAGACCCGCAATAGCATCTCTCGAATGGTATCCTTTCCAAATACTGGTGGCCCGAAACGGCGCACATCGCCGGGCCGGCGCTTGGGTCGCAGGATATAGTTCTGCCCCTGGTAGCGAACCGTTTGCTGATTCAGGATATCGGCCACATCGCGGTCGGTGTAGAGCCCGGTTGCGCTCAGTTTGTAGGCCCGTCGCACCCCGACGGCTTCGATAGGATGGGCGATGAGATGTTCCCCGTCACCTCGATCGGGCCGGCCGACGTGGGGACAATAACCGGGGCCATTGGGATCGGCACATTCTGAACAGCATCCGGTGCAATAGCCGAAAGGGATCGAGCCGTTGTAGAGACCCTTACGGGCGCGTTCGCGTTTGCCCTTTTTGGTTTCGGCACTGAGCTTGTCGATGTAAATCTCGGCCAGCGTGCCCAACACCGCCAGGGTCAATTTGCCCCAGGGAGTGGTGAAGTCCAGGTTCTCGGTGATAGAGACAAAACCCACGTTGTGGCGGTTGAGTAGTTCGATGGCTGACAGAAGGCCGGTCAAGGAACGATAGAACCGGTCAATAGCATGCACCACCACCACATCAAAGTGACCGGATGACGCCCCCTGCAAGAGTTGGCGCAGAGCCGGGCGCTGGTCAAGCCGGCCGGATAACCCGGCGTCCGTATAGATGGGGCCGAGTTGCCAACCTTTTTGACCAATGAATTCCTCGATGGCCCGCTGCTGAGCATCAAGGCTGTGGCCGGCTTCCGCCTGGTCTTCGGTCGAGACGCGACGGTAGCCGACTGCTCTGAGTTTCATTGTTAAAGAACCTCCTCTGATGAGATAAAAAAACGTGCTTCACCTTAATCAGAGGTTGGAAGAATGTCAAATCACTGCCCCACATCGTGGGCGCTCTTCAGGTGACCATATCCGGTAGACTGAGCGCGACTTCTTCTAGGTCATCCGCCGGACCGACCACCCGTTGGTGCGAATCAGCCAGACATTCCTGAAAGGCCGGGTAAGCGACCAGGCGGACAATATCTTCGTCCTGAACGTATACCCGTTGAAAGACAGCTTCGAAAAGGTCTTTCAACTCCGCCGGGGTGGCCTGACGCCAGAGTGTGGCCGGGTTAGCCAGTAGCGCTTTCACCTGAGCATTGTCAAGATCAACGGGGCAAAGTAGGGTGGTCATCTCTTGTTCGAGTTCAGACTTTTTCTGTTGATATTGGGCGGTGGTGAAGGCGCCCTGCAAATAGAGTGTATTTAAATGATCAAAACGGGCCTGTAAATGGCGGCGTTGGCGTTCGATATCGGTCAAACCGCCCTCAGCTGAAACCAGATATGCCAAGATACGTTGCCTCCACGCATCAGACAGGACTAGAGTTTCCAATACAGCTATCACCTGATCTTCGAGCGACTCAGCCAAGACGGTCGGTTGGGGAGAGCGGGCACCTGGATCAAGCTTAGACTTGCCAATATTGGCCTTATCTCGGTAAAAGCGAACCCCACTGCCGTTGGCCACGGCTCGCATTTTACTGCGCAAGGGCCAACTGTAGAGAACACGGCTCAAGGGATAGACGCGTTCATGGGTTCTGTTTTTGGCTCGATTGGGGCGGTGTCCACGTCGATGGCGAATGGCTTGTACCCGGTCAAATAATTCCTGCGAGATTAGTGGTTGATGTTGACCAAGGTAAATTGCCCGGGCCTTTTTGAACTTCTTGCGCTCTTCGGCCACACCCTGACCACCACGATACTCAACCACCCCGGTATAGAAAGTACGACGGAGCAAGTCACGTACAGTGTCGTGACAAAAAGTAATGGAGGCAGAGTATCGTTTCCGGTCACCGGGTTTACGTTTGGGCCGAAAACGATAGGTCTGACCTTCAAACTCAAATTGATATTGGTTAAGCAAATAGGCGATGTCGGCATCAGAGTAGCAACCGAGGGCATACCATTTGTAGGCCAGCCGGGTGCCTTCAGACTCGATAGGGTGGGGAACCGGTATCTGACCATCCCCCAGGGGCGGACAACCAACCAGGGGACAGTAACCGGGGCCATTCGGGTCGGTGCAGTTCATACAGAGACCGTTGCAGTAGCCAAAGGGAATGGAGCCGTTGTACAGCCCCTCTCTGGCTCGCTGTTCCTTCCCCCGGCTGGTGGTTTCACTCAATTCATCAACATAGATTTCGGCCAGCGTGCCCAGAATATTGAGGATGAGTTTACCCCACTTGCTGGTGAAGTCGAGGTCTTCGTTGATGGAAACAAAACTGACGTCGCAATCACGCAGAAGCTTCATGGTGGACAGTAGGGATTCTAGCTTGCGATAAAGACGGCTGATATAGTAGACCACGACGATATCAAACTTGCCCCCCCGGGCATCGGCCAGCATCTGCTGCAAACCGGGACGGCTGGAGAGACGGCCTGACATGCCCTCGTCGCGATACACGGCAACGACTTCCCAGTTCCGACGGCGACAGTAGGCTTTCATATCACTCAACTGGCTGGCCGGGCTGCGTCCTTCTTCGGCCTGCCGATCGGTGGAGACCCGAATGTAGAGCGCAACGCGTCTCTTGCTGCGTTTGCTGGCGAGAATAATTGGAGTGGGATTTTCCAAGGCATAGGCAACTAGCAAACTGGTCAAAATGTTGTCATTAGTGGTATTATTGACAGGAAAGGGAGTTAGCAAGGCTACAATCAATATGGCCAAGAGGATCAGTTGATGAAGCCAGATCGGGTATTGAAACCTATCCATCATTCTGCAAATGATCCTCAAATTCCTGAATTATTTCTTGGCCAGGGCTGGCAGTATTTTCTGTAAGGAGACGCCGAATCATCAAGGCCATAATGCGACAGAGGTTTTCGATCTGTTTTTCGTGATTCATTAGGTGCCTTTCATTTTTGTAACTTGCGCCTGATTTTTTTGGAACGCTGGCAGGATTATGTGCTATGGACCGAACCGGATATGAACCAGAGCGATTCTCAAAATACCTAAAAACTCTGCTACAAAAACACGGCCTATCGATGCGTAAAGCTTCATTGGAAGCTGGGTTGAACCATAGTTCTGTGGGCGGTTTTGTGCGTGGCCGCCGACCGCATCGTGACTCTTGCCTGATCCTGGCCGAGTATTTCCACGTTGACCCCAACGAAATGTTAGAAGCAGCCGGCTACGAACCGATGCCGATCGTAGACCGTTCCCTGATTGATCCCCAGGAGTTCGCCCCCGAGGTGAAGGAGTTTGCCGCCGAACTGATGCGCTTCGCGCCTCAACGCCGGCGGGACATTATCACCGCGCTGCGAACTTTACTAAAAACGTCTTCGTGATGTTAGCCGTAATGATGATCAAGCCATCTTGCGATCAGGCAGGATGGCTATTTTTGTGTCGCCGGATTGTTCTCCGTTAGATATATGGCTATAATAGCAGGCGGG
>JAFGDY010000255.1 GCA_016931895.1 Anaerolineae bacterium | reverse complement strand
TTGAAATCGGTGGGCCGGGTGCGCCATTGTCAGGCAGGGGCGGATTTTGAGTCGAAAACCAGGCAATGTGTTGAACAAAAAAACCGGAATAAATTCCGGTCCTTTTGTTATAATTTATTCCCTCTGGGAAAAACAGGTCAAGAAAGGCGTAATTCGTAGCCCTGGCCGCGGCGGGTAAGAATACGTTCGGGAATGCGCGGATTCTCTTCGATTTTTTGACGGAGCCAGCAGATATGCACGTCCAAAGTGCGCGTGTCGCCCAGATATTCGGTATTCCAGACCTCTTGCATCAGTTCGCTCCGGCTAACCACTTTGCCAACATTTTGCATCAGCAGAGCCATTAACTTGGTTTCTTTGGGGGTCAGATGAATCTGACTGCCGTTCTTTTTAAGGCAGGCGTTTTCCAGGTCTAAGGACATTCCACCAACTTCAACTGTTCTAGGGATTGATTTTTGGCGAGGCATAAAAGTTCCTCCTACCTTAATTATTAATTGTTAAAATTTCAATATTTGCGCCCATTATAACATCTAAAACTTAAAAAATCTATAGGAAGTCTGTCCTGCTTACATAAATATGGAGTACCAAGACGGTAACAGGCCAGAACTTTTGCCCATACAAAAGTCACCGGTGAGGTGACTTTTGTAGAGTTGCTGCCCCTATCAGCGCCTTAATTGTTCATTACCTCTTCAACCTTCTCAATCAGGGCAATAGGGCTAAACGGTTTGGTGAAATAATCATCAGCGCCCGCTTCTCTGCCGGCCGCAATGTCACTTTCCTGGCCTTTGGCCGAAAGCATAACAATGGTTATATTGGCCGTGGTTGGGTCTGTTTTTAGACGACGGCATACCTCCAAACCATCTACATTGCTGCCCGGCATCATAATGTCCAAAAGGATGATGTCGGGATGTTCGGCTTGGGCTATTTCTAGGGCTTGTTGTCCATTTTCGGCAGCCAGAATCTGGTAGTTGCCAATTTCCAGGGTAACCTGCACTAATTCCCGAACTTCAAGTTGGTCATCTACGATCAGGATTTTTTTCATTAAGGATGCTCCTCTATTTAAAATCTTGTTTTTGTTTTCAGGTAACTACCAGCCCCCTCGTTCCCCAACTTCCGGGGCTACATTTTTAGGTATGGCCGTTCAGCCGAGCTCACTTTCCACTTTATATTTTACCCTGAGGCGACCTGACAATCAATCGGCTTCTTTGTTTTCTGGAAGCAAAGGCAAAGTGAAATAAACCGTTGTCCCCACCTTCGGTTCGCTTTCCAGCCAAATCTCACCCCCATGCTGCTCGATGATGAGCTTGCTGGTAGCCAAGCCCAGGCCGGTGCCACCCACGCCGGTATCGGAGGCATGGGCCCGGTAAAATGGCTTGAACAGATGCTCCTGTTGCTCCGGCGTTATGCCAACCCCTTGGTCTTGTATACTAATTTCTATATAACCGGGGATCACCCGCCCCCTGACGGTGATGGCGCTTTCAGGAGGCGAATAGTTGATGGCATTCAATAGTAAATTCTGTCCAACTTGGGTCAAGCGGAAAGGATCGCCCAGGATTGGGGGTAAGGCTGATAAATCTTGCAGGTGAATAGTATGCCTGGTTGCTTTTTCGGAACAGATCTCCACCACTTCTGCCATCAGTTTGGCTATACTTATCTGTTGCAGGTTGAGGTCTATGCCACGCCCGGCTTCAATCCGGGCAATATCAACCAGTTCGGCGACAATTCCGGCCAGGTGGCTTGATTGTTCGTGAATCAGATTCAGGTAGTGTTCGCGGCGATTTTTGACCATATCGCGGTTTAACAGAATCTCACTAAAGCCCAGAATAGAGGTAAGCGGCGTGCGTAACTCGTGGGCCGTAGTGGTCAATAGGTCTGTTTTTAAACGGTCAATCTCTCGCAGGCGGGTTACATCCTGGATAATGGTGACGGTGCCCAAGGGCTGCCCCTGGCGATCATCCACCAATGCTGTTCGCGCCCGCAGCACCTTTTTTCGGGGATCGCCCGGCTCTTGGGTTTCAAGATCAACCTCAAGGCCGCTGCTGCGTTGCTCAAAAGCGTAATGGACCATTTCTCGCAGGCGGTCATCTTTGATGCCGGTGCCAACCTCGCTGCCCAGCATCTCTTTCAGGCGAAAGCCAAGCAGTTTTTCGGCGGCCGGGTTAGCCAGAATAACTTTGTGGTCCGGGTCGGTGACAATCAGCCCGTCGGCAACGGATTGCAAAATGGCGTCAATTTTGTCTCGGGCTTCGGCCGCTTCTACCATGGCCTGTTCCAATTCGGTGGTTCGCTCCAAAACCAAAATTTCTAATTGCTCGCGGTAGGCATTTAATTTAGCCTCAATCCGTTTGCGTTCGGTAATTTCTTGTTGGGCTTGCTCGTACAGCCGCGCATTTTCAATAGCTACCGCGGCCTGGTCGGCCAAAAGGTTCAGCATGCGTAGTTCATCCTCTGGCCAGGTGCGCGGTTGGGGGTGTTCAACATTCATTACGCCCACCACCCGCTTGCCAATTTTGAGCGGCAGGCCCACCACAGAGCCTGCCCGGTCGGGCGGCGCATCAGCGTAGAGGGGATGGTTTTGAATATCAGACACCACCATTGGTTCGCCTTGACGGGCCACGGTGTAAGTGAGGCCGTTGGGCGAGGGTTCTTCTACGGTATGGTCCAGTTCGTCAACCCAGAGGGCTGCGCCAAAAGTGAGCTGATCATCCTGGTACAGGTAAATTCGGGCGCCTTGCAAACTGGTGAGCATAATGGCGCTTTGCAAAATGGCTTCCAGCACGGCTTTTAATTCCAGGCTGGAAGTTAAACTGAGGCTGGCCTGGCGTAAGGCCACTAACTCGGCTACGTGTTGTTTGGCCGCTTCAAATAAGCGCACGTTCTCAATGGCCACCGCCGCCTGGTTGGTCATGGCTACCAATAGGGCCAAATCCTGCTCGGTAAAATCTCGCTGGTCGGGGCGGTTGATAACGGTAATTGTGCCTAACGTTTTGTTTCGATAACGCAGCGGCACTACCAGAATGGCCCCACAATTTGTTTCGGCGCGGCGCTGTTGTACGGCTGGACTTTCACGCACATCAGGTATTTCTTTGGGCGATAGCGCCGGTTGTAATTGGCGCATTACCCAGCCGGTCAGCCCGTTCCAGAGTTCGTCATAGGATACCCGGACTACGTGGTCTGCGCCTGGACCGGCCGTAACAAAATTAGTTACTTGTTTGGCGTCCAAGTCAAACGTAATCAACGTAGCCCGATCGGCCGGCAAGTTTTTAACAATATTGTTTACGATGATTTGCAACAAATCCGGCAGGCTTTCCGGGGCAATCAGGGCCCGCGTCGTGCGGTACAAGGCGTCGGTTTGGGCCAGGGCTGTTTCGGTTTGCTCAAAAAGCCGGGCGTTTTCAATGGCTATTGCCGCCTGGCTGGCAAAGGCCTGGGCCAGAATGGCTTCAGCTTCGCCGTAGGCAGCCACCTGCCGGCCATTGAGCATGAGATAACCAATAACCTTACGCCGGACGATCAAAGGCACACCCATCCAGCCATAAACTTCGGTGTCATCCCAACCTGAATACCGGGGGTCGGTGCGGGCGTCGGGTAAATAAATAGGCCACTGGGTGCGCCGCATTTCGTTAAAAAGCGCATCGTCCTCAACCGGATAACTAAAATTAAGCACCTGTTCCAGATTCTGGAATCCTCGGCCGGCCACCACGCGCAGGTTTTCTTCTTCTAGCAGAAGCACGCTGGCGCTTTTGTAGGGGATAACCTGTTCGAGTTGAATCAGGATACTATCTAACACATGTTTGAGGTCCAGGGCCGAGGTTAAGGCCACCGTAGCCTCACGCAGAGTTTCGGCCTCACGCCGGCGGCGGGCTTCAGCATCAAATAACAGGGCATTTTCCAGAGCAACGGCGGCAGCATTGGCCAGGGGTTGTAGACGTTCGGCGTCTTCAGTGGAAAAATGGTCAACCGTGTCGCTGTCCAGCCGCAATATCCCCAGCACGCGATTGCGGACGCAGATAGGCACAATAAGATTTGATTTTATCCACGCTGTTTCGTCAAAGACAACCCAACGCGGGTCTTGGTGCGTATTGGAAATGATGACCGGCTGCCTGGATCGGATAACTTCGGCATCTATGGGCAAGGCGGTGAGAGGTTGGACCAGGTTGGCGAAGGTTTCTTGCCCGCCATAAGATTCGTAGCCCTGCCAACGAGCAATGCGCAAAGTATCGCCTTCAACCAGCATCAGGTTGGCGGCCGTGTAAGGAGCCAGACGTTGGACCTGACGCAAAATTTCGTCCAGCACCTCTGTGTGGCTAACCCGCGAGGTCAGGGCCAGGCTCACTTCAGTTAAAGTTTCGGCCAGCAAACGCTGTTCTCGTTCCGCTTCCAATAAGCTGGCGTTGCTAATGGCCACCCCGGCCTGTTCGGCAAAGGCTTGCAGGCGTTTGGCGTGGGTATCGGTGAAAAAACCTACCGTTTCGCTGGCCAGGTTAACAAAACCAACAATTTCCTCGCGCATCTGGATAGGGGTGCCGGCATAGGAACGGATCCAATCCGTTTCCGGGGTAACCACCCAGGCCGGGTCATTTTGGGTGTTGGAAATAACAACCGGCTGGCCGGTTTTGGCCATTTGGCTCAAGGTAGGCATATTGGCAATTTGAAATTGCGCGCCCACCATTGAAGGTCGTTTAATTTCGGCGTAGCCGCGGCCGCCAACCACATAGGCCAAACCGGACTCGATCAACATAATGTTGGCGGTGTCGTGCGGCACTACCCGGCCCACGTTGTTTAAAATACGGTTCAGCACTTCCTCAAGGTCCAGGGTGCTGTTTAGCGCGGCAATAATATCGCGCAGGGCTTCGGCCAATTCGCGTTGTTCGCGTTCGGCGGTTTCCACGCGCTTACGCTCAATGGCATAGCGCAGGGCGCGGGTGAGCGAATAGTCATCCACATGCCCTTTGACCAGATAGTCTTGCGCGCCTTCTTGCACGGCCTTAACCGCCAGGACTTCATCGCTTAAACCGCTCATGACCACAATGGGTATATCCGGGGCCGCCCGGCGCATCTGGCTAACGGTGTTCAGTCCATGCCCATCAGGTAACGATAGGTCTAACAAGATTACGTCAAATATAGTTTCGCTCAGGCAGTTGAGGGCATGGCTGAGACGCTCGACATGGGTCAGATTGAACCTGTTTGAGGGAGATTTTGTATCTCCTTCAGCCAGCATTTCTCTGACCAGCCGGGCATCACCGGGATTGTCTTCAACCAGCAAAAGGGTAATGGTTTGAGCGTGCATAGGCTTGGGCTTATTCCGGCGGCAGTTTGACCACACTAAACCAGAAGGCTTCAACAGATTTGACCACGGTCATAAATTGTTCCAGGTCAACGGGTTTGGTGATGTAACAATTGGCGTGCAGGTTATAGGTTTTGAT
>JAFGDY010000254.1 GCA_016931895.1 Anaerolineae bacterium | reverse complement strand
TTCTTTGAAAAAGAGTTTTCCTTGAGATAAATAGGCTAATCTCAGGCTCATTATTCATCCACCTTTACTTACGGTTTCAGTTAGAGTTTGCGCCTGGTTTGAAGTTTTGCCGCGCCAACCCATTATAACACATTATCGGCTTCTTGCCATTCCTTTTTACCAGGAGTAAAATCCAATCCCGGAGACCACTGACTTTGCCCAAACAAAATTTCCCCGCCAAAAGCCTCAATATCCTCATGCTATCGCCCACCATGTTTTTTGCCGATTATGGGGCGCACGTGCGTATTTTGGAAGAAACGCGGATTTTGCAAAAGTTGGGCCACCGGGTCACCATTCTGGCTTATCCCAACGGCCGGGATATTGAGGGCATAAAGGTGCGGCGGTGTTGGGGCGTCCCTTTTAATTACCGGGTGATTGTTGGTTCCTCGCGTCACAAAATCTACCTGGATGTTTTGTTGGCGGTGATGGCGCTGTGGTACGTGCTGCGCTACAAGCCCGATATTATCCACGCTCATCTACACGAAGGGGGCTTGATTGGCTGGGTTTTAAGCAGGCTGACCGGCGCACCGCTGGTTTTTGATTTCCAGGGTAGTCTTACGGCCGAGATGATTGACCACAATTTTTTATCGGCCAAAAGTATCTGGTATAACCCCATGCGTTGGCTGGAAACCCGCATTGACCACGCCGCCGACGTTATTTTGACCAGTTCGGCCCACGCGGCCAAAGTATTGATTGAACAATTTCACGCCCCCGCCGATAAAGTTATTTCTACGCCGGATTGCGTGGATACTGACACGTTTTGCCCTGACAGATTTTTGGCAGAAGAAAAGCAGCAGCTCAAACATGTTTTGGCCGTTCCCGATAAGAAAAAACTCATTGTTTACCTGGGCGTGCTAACCCCCTACCAGGGCATTGATAAACTCCTCCAGGCCCTGGTGTGGCTAAAGGAAACGCGCCATGATTTTCACCTGCTGCTGATGGGCTATCCGGGCGTGGGGCGCTACCAGGCCATGGCCAAAGAATTGGGAGTATCTGCCCACGTTACCTTTACCGGCAAAATTCCCTACCAGGAAGCCTGCCGTCACCTGGTTTTGGGCGATGTGGCCGTGGCGCCCAAAATCTCGGCTACCGAGGGCAGCGGCAAAATGCTTAATTACATGGCCCTGGGCTTGCCCACCGTGGCTTTTAACATGCCGGTCAGCCGGGAGTTTTTGGGCGATGGCGGAATCTATGCCGCCGAAATTAGCAGCCAGGCCCTGGCCATGGCCCTTAACCGGGCGCTGAACTTATCCGCAACCGAACGAGCCGGATTAAGCCGTTATTTTCGCCAGCGGGTAGCCCATCATTTTTCTTGGCAGCGCAACGGCGAACAAATAGAAGCGGTTTATCAGGCTCTCCTGGCCGGCGACCCTCTCCCCGTAGCCGCCGGCAGGCCGCTGCCCCCCAGATTGTCAGAAAATCTCTAAGGCCCACAAAAGGTTCTACCCCAAAAACCTTAAAATTCTCCCTCTATCGCCTGCGTAGCGCATCTTTTTAGAGGAGCCGTAGACTTATAAATTAGGAGAACGCCGCTCAAATGAGTGGAGTTGATTGATCTGGCCGATGAGTCATATTGTGAGACCGGGGTCAAATGTGGTACAATTATAGCAGTTTTAGGATGAAATAAGAGGACCGGTCAGGCACGGCCCTCCTGTTGATAAAATGTCACTTATAAAACCGTTATTTGTTGGCTTTACCCTCTTAACTGTTCTTTTTCTAACAGTTGCGCCTGGCTTGGCGCAGGATCCTTCCTTTCAGCCGTCTCCGCCAACTCCTTCAGCTATCTTTGCCCCCGGCGAAGTTGTGGTCAAGTTCCAACCTCACGTTGGGATGCGCGGCGCTCAGAACTCCATGCAGGCCACGGGCTTGAATACCTTGCAAGTTTTGCCCAACAGCGGCATGTTGCGCGTTCAGGTTCCGCCCGGCCAGGAAGCCGAGGCCATTGCCGAGTTAATGGCTCGCGGCGATGTGGAATTTGCTACTTACAATTACTACGTTGAAGCCCTGGGCGACCCTAACGATACATACTATTCCACCCAATGGGCGCTGCCCAAAATTGACGCGCCGGAAGCGTGGGACATTTACACAGGCGCCGATAATATTATTGTTGCCATTCTTGATACCGGCGTTGACCTGGACCATCCCGATCTATCGGCAAAAATTGTACCTGGTTATGATTACGTGAATGATGACACTGAGCCTCAAGATGACCATGGACACGGCACCCATGTAGCCGGTATTGCGGCGGCGGCCAGTAACAATAGCCGGGGCGTGGCCGGGGTCAGTTGGGGGGCCAGGATCATGCCGGTCAAAGTGCTCAATTCAGGCGGCGGGGGTTATACGGCTGATGTGGCGGAGGGCATTTATTTTGCTGTGGATAGTGGGGCCAGGGTCATTAATATGAGCCTGGGCGCAAAATATTCCAAATGGCCCTGCGCCTGGACCGATATTGAAACGGCTTTCAACTATGCGGTGAGCCATGACGTGTTGGTAGTGGTTTCTGCCGGCAATGATGGTCAAAATGGTGTTAACTGCCCCGGCGCTTACGATCAGGTAATGGCCGTTGGGGCCACCTCCTCCGGCGATACCCGTTCTTACTACTCCAATTATGGCCCCCGGCTGGATATTGCCGCGCCGGGTGATAGTATTTACAGCACAATTTTGAACGACACATATACCTATAAAAGCGGTACTTCAATGGCCGCGCCCCACGTGGCCGGCCTGGCAGCGCTGGTTTGGTCACTTGCGCCTTCGTTGGACTCTAACCAGGTGAGGAACATCATTCAAAACAATGCCACTGATTTGTTGCCGGCCGGCTGGGACCAGCAATTTGGTTATGGCCGCATCAATGCCCGCCGGTCTATGGAAGCCCTCATTTTGCAAACCCCGGCCCAAATGGTTTGGTTTATTGACCCCGACGGCCCAACTTCAAAGAGTATTTCTGTTACCACGTTTAACCCGGGTATCATTACCTGGACAACCACAATCTCACCCGCCGTTTCGTGGCTAAACGTTTCCCCGCCTGCTTCCGGCGCTATCTCGGCGGCGTCATCGCCGGGTCAGATTATGCTCCTGGCCAATACCTCTACCATTACTTTTGCCGATACGCCGTTTACGGCCACGGTGCTGGTGTCCGGTACCACCGCTTCAGGAATAGAACTTGGCCCCAGAACCACCGAAGTTCAACTCTACTACTTCCCCAAAGTCTTCGAGTACCGTTTGCCCCTTATCTTCAAACAATAGCCTGACCTATTGGAAATGTTGAAGGGGTTATTTGAAATATCAAGGCCAGGGGCAAGCCGGGTTTTGCGCCAGGCCTGAACAAAAAATCTCAATAAATTCCTCTTTAGTAGGGATGTTGTACAGGGGGACGGGATTCCCATTGTTGAGCAGATAGAGATGTGTTAAACTAATTTTGAGAAACTTGTACCTTAACAACTTCAGCTTGATTACCAGGGCAGTGCTGTAGACTTGTAGCCACCGGCGTGGCTGGCCCGCTATATAGTGCTTATGGCCACCCTTTTAGGAGGATGGGATATGAGGGTAGTGCAACCATCCATTAAACTGGCAAAACTTACGGTTACGGTTGTTTTGGGCCTGACCACGGTTTGCGCTTTTTTGCTTTTGTTGGCCGGATTGGCCTCGCCGATTTTGGCCGCCCCTTTACCTATCACGGTTAGCGGCCCGATTAGCTCAGATACAGTTTGGACCCCGGCCGGCAACCCCTATACTATTACCGGCATAGTGCAGGTGCAGGCGGTTCTGACCATTCAGCCGGGCGTGGTCGTGTCGTTTGCCAATGGGGCGCAGTTGGTGGTCGAATCAAGCGGCCGGTTGCATGCCGAGGGATCGGCCGCGCAGCCAATCCGGTTCACGGCCCAAAATCCCGGTGTTTGCGCCTGGGAGGGCCTTGATCTCAAAAGTAACAACAATGTCCTGCGTTATGCCTGGCTTGAATATGCCAAACAAGCTGTTAAGTTCGAGTTTAGCTCAAATCTCAACACCATTGAATTTAATACGTTCCAACATAACGGCGGCTGTTTTGCCGACCCCACCAGTGGCGCCATCATCGGCGCCACCGACCGCACCATTATCAGCCAGAATGTTTTCACCGATAATCAAACGGCCATTTACCTCAGCCGGTCCAGCGTTAATAGAATTGAAGAGAATGTTATTTCCGGCACCACTCAAAATGGCGTTTTTTTTGGCCCCACCCTGGGCACGCCGTCCCAAGATAATCTTATTTTGAGCAATACTATTCGTTATGCCGGGGGGTATGGCATTTACATGGCCACCGGCAATGTGAACTGGATTCAAACCAACCAGATCTATAACAATACGGCCGGTGGAATTCGGTTTGAAGACCAAACCCTTTTTGGTTATATTCGTTATAACGATATTTATAATAACGCCGGCCCCGGCCTGTCCTTAACCGTGATCACCGCCACCTCCTCGGCTCTTCAGCCTGACCTTTTTGTGGTTGAAAATGTACTCGTGCGCAACCAGGGCGGCGGCATTCTGTGGGGACCCAACAATTCTGTCAGCGGCACGTATCGTTTTCTGGGCAACGTTATCTGCCAAAATACGCCGTATTCCTTCCGCAACACCGATACCTTTTCCATCTCGGTCACTCCCGATTGGTGGGGCGCCAACTCACCCACCTTTGGACCGATAGGTTCCGGCGCCGACATTCAGGGTTCGGTCAACATTGACCCCCGCCTCATTTTTACAGCTACCCCGGTTATCACCTGGCTTCCGGCGGATGGCGTTTCCACCACCGTGGTTACGGTTTCTTTGCAAGGTGGAGGCGCTACGGTGCCGGCCCGCACCCGCGTAGTTAGCCTGACCACCAGCCTGGGCACCCTGTCGGCCAACCAGGTAACGCTGGATGCTAATGGGCTGGCTGCCGTTACCCTCCAGGCCGCAACCACGGTTGGCACCGCCCTTATCACCGCCACCGAATTTTGCGGCTATCCTGTCACTACCACGGTTGCCTTTTTGCCTACAGATTTGGCGGTCAGCAAATCCACGGCTCTCACCGAAGTTGTGCCCGGCCAAACCATTACCTATACAGTTGAATATAGCAATAACACCATGGTGCCCGCCGCCAACGTGGCGCTGACCGATACTCTGCCGGCCAATGTTACCTGGCTAACGGATACAGCCGAAGCGTTAGGCTTCACCCGCCTTGTCAATGGGCAGAACGTTGTCTGGTCGCGCGCCTCGTTGGGGGGAAACGCCGTTGGGTCCATTACCCTGGTAGGCCGGTTGCCTCAAACAGCCATAGCTGGTTGTGGCCAAACTTTGACCAATAGCGTGATTATCACCACTACTACCCTGGAGAGCGATTCCACCAACAACAGCGCCACCGACGGCGGCGGGATTCAGGTGATTTGCGCCAATGTGGGCCTGGCCAAATCGTCAACTTTAACCCAGGTTCTGCCGGGGCAAACCGTCACCTATACCATTGCCTATAGCAATAGCGGCGACGCCCCGGCCCAGAACGTTGTCATTACCGATACCCTGCCGGGCAACGTTAGCTGGTTGGCTGATGACGCGCTGGCCCAGGGTTTCAGCCGGCCCCAAACAACTCCCACCGTGGTCTGGACACGCCCCTCGCTGGCGGCCAACACCAATGGCGCCATCACCCTGGTTGGCCAAACCAACCCGGCCATTGGCTGTGGCGTAACGCTTAATAACCGGGTGGTCATCACCAGCGCCACGCCCGATGAAAATGTCGGCAACCGGCAGGCCGGCCACAATGGGATTACTACAGTCTGCGCCGATGTGACCCTGAACAAAACAGGGCCGGGCGGCAATGTGGTGGCCGGTTCTACCATCACCTATACCCTTGATTACACCAACGCCGGCACAGCTCCGGCAGCCAACGTGACCATCACCGACGTTCACCCCCTTACCGGCGGTATTGACCTGCTCTTGAGCGGCGTTACCCTTAACCCCGGCCAAAACGGCAGCCTGGCTTACCCGGTGTGGATTGACCCGGTCGTCTGCGGGACCAACCCTACGGTTTCCATTACCAACACGGGCTACATTCGAACCATTACGCCGGAGAGCAATTTTGGAAATAATGCTTCCTCAGTTGCCAGGGTGGTGGAATGTGCGTCGGATTTGGTGATCACCAAAACTCGCATCAGCAGCGCGGCCAGCTTGGGCCAGGTGATTACCTTTACCATTGAGTATGCCAACACCGGCGTTTTCACCGCGCCCGGCGCTGTGATTACCGATTTGTTGTCTGCCGATGTTAATTACGTTACCGATACCTTTGCTACCGGCCCGCCGATAACAACCACCGGCACCGTTGCCTGGAATTTGGGCGACCTGGCCCCGGGTGCTAGCGGCTCATTTGACGTGGGCCTCAGATACGATCCCGGCTCATGCTTTGGCACAACCAGTTTTACCAACACGGTCCAAATTGGCGCCCCCTGGCCCGACGCCAACCCCGGCAACAATGTTGACACTGAGGGATCGGGCAGCATTTCTTGTAGCCCCGACCTGGTGGTCACCAAAAACGACGGCGTGGGCGGGCCGCCGCCGCAGCGGCCGGAAGTGCTGGCCGGCGACTTGATCACCTATACTATTACTTACGTGAACGTGGGCGGCGAACCGGCGCATAGTGTAGTATTAACCGAAACACTGCCGGCCCACACCATTTTTGTGGGACCGCCCGGCTGGCATCAGGTAGGGGCCAGCTCGCTTTATACCTACAATTTAAATACAGTGGGGGCCTCTATCGGCGGCTCGCGGAGTTTTGTGGTGCGGGTCATCCCCACGTTGCCGGGTGATGTCAGTGTGGTTTACAACGAAGTCAGGATTGGCGGCGCTGAAACCGACGCCTATCCCGCCGACAACGTTTCTTACGAAAATACCCCGGTGCGGGCCGTAACCGACCTGGCCATAGAAAAAACCGGCCTCACCCCGCTGGCTTTCCCCGGCGATCCGGTTTCGTATGCTATTACCGTTACCAACCAGGGCAGCATCACCGCCACCAATGTTCTCATCACCGACACCCTTCCCGCCAGCGCCACCTATCAAAGCAACACGGTCATTAGCGCGCCGGTCAGCACTACCACCAATACGGTAATTTGGGATGTGGAGCAAATTGACCCCGGCCAGACTCTTAACTTCAGTCTGACCCTGCAAACCGATAGCGATTCCGGCATCTGCGCCCAAACATATCTGCTGAATACTATCGAGGTCCGGGGGGATACGATGGAACTCGATTATGCCAACAATACCGCCGCCACCACCCCGGCCAACTCCCCCGTCATCGCCTGTCGGGACCTGGTTATCACCAAAACTATCCAGAATGTAGCCCCCAGTTACGGCAAGGTGTCTACCTTTACGGTAACTTATCGCAACGCCGGTCTGGAACCAATGGCCAACGTGGTTATCACCGATTTCCTGGACGGCAACGTGGAGTACGTCAGCGGCGCCATGACCACCACCGGCCTGGTCACCTGGAACCTGGGCGTGCTGCCCTCCGGCGCGTCCGGCTCCTTTGAGGTGGGCATACGCCCGCTCACGTGTTTGACCGGCAGCGTGTCGTTTACCAATGCCGTTGGCATTGGCTCCACCACCGTGGAGCCGTATCTGATCAACAATTATAGCCAGGCCGGGCCGGTCTCCATTCCGTGCGGCCAGGTTGACTTGGTGGTGGTCAAAAATGATAACGTGGGCGGGCCATCTCTGCCTTTTGTGTACGCGGGCGATTTGATCACCTACACCATCAGTTACGTCAACGCTGGCGACGCTACCGCTACCGGCGTGGTCATCACCGAGACGTTGCCCGATTATACCGATTTTGTGGGGCCGGCCGGATCAAACGGTTGGTTCCAGGTGGGCAGCGCCCGCCAATATCGCTATTATCCGGGCGTTACTTCCGGCACGCTCACGGCCAAAGAAGGCGATAAACTGCAATTTGTGGTGCGAGTCACTTCCACCCTGCCCGGCAGCATTACCCTGCTTGAAAATCGCCTTGAAATTGGCGGCAACCAGCCGGATGCCGAACCTGCCGACAACGAGTCCATTGAATGGACCCCCGTGCGGGCCGTGCCCGACCTGCGGGTGGAGAAAGTGGCCCTGACGCCCGTGGCGCGTCCCGGCCAGCAGCTTACTTACCTGATTACCGTCACCAATCAGGGCCTGGGTTCGGCCAATAACGTGGTCTTAACGGATACCTTGCCTGCCGGAACAATCTACGTTACCGACACCTTGCCTTTCCCGCATAACGGTAGCGGCAGCGGCCCTATCTCCTGGAATATCGGCGCGCTGTCGCCCATTACCGGGTCGCGCAACTTTAGCCTGACCCTGCTGGCCGGGCCAAGCGTCTGCCTGGGCAACTCGGCGATCAACACCCTTGAGGCCGGCGCAAACGAGCCGGACGCCAACCCGGCTAACAATACCACCACGGCCATCTCAGCCGTAGGCTGCCGCGATGTGGCTATTGAAAAGTCGGCCGGCCTGCCGCAGATCAACCCGGATCGGGATATAGCCTTTACCCTGGTTTATCGCAATCTGGGCGCGGTTACGGCCACCAATACCATTATTACCGATGCCCTGCCCCTGGACATCAGTTTTGGGCAAAGCGCCCCCGTTTATTCCAGCGCCGCCGGCAACGTTTATCAATGGAACGTGGGCGACCTGCCCCCCAATATGACCGGCGCCATAGTTATCACCGGCCACGTGGCCGCCGCCGCAACCTGCGACTCTATTTTAACCAATACCGCCGCCGTTACCGCCGGTTTTGTCTCCGGGGCCGACCAATATCCCGGCAACAATCAGGCCGCCGCCGCCGTCACGGTCAGATGCATCCCCGATCTGGTGGTTGCCAAAAACGACCGGATGGGCGGCCCCGGCGAACCGCCTTTTGTCCAGCCCGGCGAGGTTTTTACCTACAGCATCCTTTATAACAACATTGGCCGGGGCACGGCCCACAACGTGGTGCTCACCGAAACCCTGCCGGCTTATACCGCTTTTAGGGGGCCGGCGGGCGCGTCCGGCTGGTTCCAGGTGGGCGCTAGCCGCGAATACACCTACAGCCTGGGCGATGTCGCCTCCGGCTCCGGTTTTCAGGTTGAGTTTGCCGTGCAGGTGACCAACACCCTGCCGCCGGGGATGATCGGCAACTTTATTACCAACACCGTTTGCCTGGGCAGCCCGGATGAAGAAATCACTCTAACCAACAACTGCTCTTTTGAGCAATCCCTGGTCACCTCTAACTTGCCGCGTTTGAACATAGCCAAAGCGGCCAGCCCCGCCGCCGGCGCTACGGTTGAGCCGGGCCAACCCATCACCTACACAGTGGTGGTATTCAACGATGGCCAGGCTGAGGCCCAAAACGTTGCCATCACCGACACCCTGCCTACAGCCGTTACTTTTGTGACCGCCACCTTGAGCAGCGGCCAGCCCATCAGCGGGCCGAATCCCCTCTCTGTCAGCGGGTTGACCCTGCCGGTCAACAGCGCGGTGACGATGACGATAGTGGTCAATGTCAACAACGTGGTTAGCGGCGCCATCTTTACCAATACCGCCGAAACCGTTTCTATCAGTTCAACGCTGCAAACTTCTGGCCCCGTCACCCACGTGGTGGCTACTTTGCCCCTGGCCATCAGCAAGCAGGCCAACCCCGCTGGCGGCAGTATGGTCAATCCGGGCGATCTTATTACCTACACCGTCCGAGTCACCAATACCAGCGCCGTAGCCCAGGCCACCCACGTGTTCATCAGCGACGGTTTGCCCCTGAGCACCACCCTGGTCGGCAGCGCCACTGGCCAGGGTAGCATTACCGGCACCAATCCTGTGGTGGTGGATGTAGGTTCGTTGGGGCCGGGAGCCGGGGTTGTGTTTACGGCTACCATGCAGGTCAACGGCGCCGCTATCTCCGGTACCGTGCTGACCAATTATGCCACGGTGTGGAGCGCGCAAACCAGCCCCACCCCCACCAATGTGGTCACGCATTTGGTGGCGTCATCGCTGTTGAGTGCCGTCAAAACGGCCAGCCCGGTTGGCGGCAGCGTGGTGCAGCCAGGCTCGCTCATCACCTACACCATCCGCGTTACCAATACCGGCCTTGCTCCCCTTACCGGCCTGGTCATCACCGACTTTGTGCCCATTAGCGCCACCTTTGTCAGCAGCGCCACCGGCCAGGGCAGTATCGGCGGGCCGGACCCGTTGGTGGCGGCGCTGGGCACGCTAAATAACGGGCAATCGGCCGGCTTTACATTCACCGTGCGGGTTGACGGCGCGGTCGGCTCCGGGACCGTTATTACCAACCTGGCCCGGATTGACAGCGATCAGACCGCGCCCATCAGCACGAATATCGTGGCCCATCCGGTCCTCTTGACCCCCAGCCTGGTGATCAGCAAAACAGCACTACCGGTCGGCGGCAGCGCCGTTCAAGCGGGTCAAGCCATCACTTATACCGTGGTAGTGCTGAACAACGGCGCGGCCACAGCCAACAATGTGCTGATCACCGATACCTTGCCCTTGACCGAGGTCAGCTTTGTGACCGCCACCCTCAGTAACGGCGGCCCCATCAATGGCCCAAATCCGCTGTCGGTCGGCGCGCTCACTTTGCCCGTGAATAGCGCCATCACTATGACCGTAATGGTGACGGTCAATAACGTGGTCACCGGCACCATTTTCACCAACACCGCCGAGACAATGGCCGACACCCTACCCGTGCAATCATCGTTGCCGGTGACACACATTGTTACGCCTACCATTCCCTCGCCCGACCTGGCGGTGAGTAAAACGGCGCTGGCGACGATAGCCACTGTGGGCGATCAGGTCATTTACGCCATCACCGTCACCAACCATGGCAATCTCACCGCCACCAATGTTATTATTACCGACACCCTGCCGACAGGCACTTATTACGTAACCAATACCATCATTGGCCTGCCGGTTATCACCAACACCAATCCCCTCACCTGGAACATCGGCCCGGTGGCCCCGGCGCAAACGGTGGCCTTTACCCTGACCCTGGACACCGACTCCTTTGCCTGCCTGGTTCATCCGTTGACCAACAGAGTGGAAGCTTTTGGTCTTGAGCCGGAGAGTAACACCGCCAACAATGCCGCCGTGGTTAACCTGCCTGATCTCATTTGTGACGACGTGGCGATCAGCAAGTTGGTCAATACAGGCTTGACTTCGCCAAACCAGGATGTCGTTTTTACCTTGACCTATACCAATAATAATATCTTAACGGCCACAAACGTGGTAGTCACCGACACCCTGCCCGCCGACATTGTCTTTGTATCCAGCACGCCGCCGCCTTCCGGCTCGGTTGGCAGCGCCTACCGTTGGCCTATCGGCAGCCTGCCGGGCGCGACCGCCGGGACTATTGTTATCACCGGGCACGTGTCCGCCGCCGGCTGTAACTCTGTGCTCACCAATACCGCCGAAATCACTACCGCCTCAACCGACGCAAACCTGCTCAACAATATCGCCGCCGCCACGGTTCAGGTTGTTTGCGGCGTTGACCTGGCGGTTTACAAAAATGATGGCGTCGGCGGCCCGGCCGAACCGCCGTTTGTGCAGCCGGGTGATGTGATCACCTACAGCCTGCCTTATCTCAACCTGGGCACGGGCGATGCGATCAATGCGGTGTTGACCGAAACCCTGCCCGATCATACCAGCTTTGTTGGCCCCAGCAGTCCCAGCGGTTGGTTCCAGGTGGGGGCAACGCGCGATTATACCTACAGCCTGGGCGCGGTAACGGCCGGCTCCGGTGACGTTATTACCTTTGCGGTGCGGGTGGACGCCATCCCGTCGGGAAGCTATATCACCAATGCGGTTTGCATTAGCAGCGCCGACAACGATGTAGTGCCCAGCAATAACTGCTCCTTTGAGCAAACTCTGGTAACTACCAACACGCCGCGCCTGAACGTGTCCAAGAGCGCCGTTCCACCCGGCGGCTCTGCCGTTGCGCCGGGGCAGACAATTACTTATACCATCGTTGTGCTTAATAATGGCGCGGCCCCGGCCACCAACGTGCTTATCACCGACACCCTGCCCCTGACCGAGGTCAGTTTCATTACCGCCACGTTGAGTAGTGGGGATCCTCTCAGCGGCCCGAATCCATTGGCGGCCACCGTACCCACCTTAACGGTCAACAGCGCGGTGACGATGACGGTGGTGGTGACGGTCAACAACGTGGTGACAGGCACCATCTTTACCAATACCGCCCAAGCTGTGGCCGACACCTTGCCGGTGCAAATGTCAATGCCGGTCACGCACGTGATGCCCGGCCTGGTTTTGACCACCAATCTGGCTATCACCAAAACAGCCCTGGCTACCGTGGCTACCGCTGGCGACCAGGTGACTTACGCGATCACGGTAAACAATCAGAGCGCCTTGACCGCCACCAACGTAATTATCACCGATACCCTGCCGTTTGCCACAAATTATGTAACCGACACAAGCGGCGTATCGCCGACCCTTAATCTGAATGAAGTTACCTGGAATATGGGCCAGCTCAATCCGGGCCAAACCGTCACCTTTACCTTAACGGCGGATACCGATGCCTGGACCTGTTTATTCCGCCCCTTGATCAATCGTATCGAAGCATTTGCAGCGGAAACCGACACCTATCCCGGCAACAACGTTTACACCACTACCCTGCCCACTCTTATCTGTGATGACGTGGGAATCAGCAAAGCCGTTAATATGCCGGTGACAACGCCGGACCGGGACGTCGTTTTTACTCTGAACTATACCAATACCGGCGTTTTCACCGCCACCAATGTGGTCATAACGGATACGCTGCCCTTGAGCGTTAGTTTTATATCCAGCACGCCGCCGGCCTTTGGCCCCTTTGGCCGAGCCTATCAATGGTCCGTTGGCGATATACCGGCCGGGCTGACCGGCGCCATTGTGATTACGGCCCACATAAATGCCGCCGTGCCCTGTAGTTCAACGTTAACCAATACGGCCGCCATCACCACCACCTCCCCGGATGAATATTCACCCAACAATGGCGCTGCCGCCCAGATGCAGGTGCTTTGCGGCATAGATTTGTCTATCCTCAAGAATGATGGTGTGGGTGGTCCCACTGAACCGCCTTATGTACAGCCCGGCGAAGTTATCACCTATAGCCTCAGCTACAACAACCTGGGTACCGGCCCGGCCACCGGCGTAGTGGTTACGGAAACCCTGCCCGATCATACCAGCTTTGTTGGTCCCGGCGGCCCCAGCGGTTGGTTCCAGGTTGGCGCAACCCGCGATTATACCTACAGCGTGGGCACGGTAATGGCCGGTTCCGGTGACGTTATCACCTTTGCCGTGCGGGTTGATACCATCCCGCCGGGAGGTTTCATCACCAACACCGTCTGCGTTGGCAGCGTTGAGAATGACGTTATTCCCGGCAACAATTGCTCCTTTGAGCAAACATTGGTGACCACCAACACCCCGCGCCTGAATGTGTCCAAAAGCGCGGTTCCGCCCAGCGGTTCAGCCGTGGCGCCGGGCCAGGCGATTACCTATACCGTAGTTGTGCTCAACAATGGCGCGGCCCCGGCCAACAACGTGGTTATCACCGACACCCTGCCCTTGACCGAGGTCAGTTTCATCACCGCCACGTTGAGCAGTGGTGATCCTCTCAGCGGCCCGAATCCATTGGCGGCCACCGTACCCACCTTAACGGTCAACAGCGCGGTGACCATGACCGTAGTGGTGACGGTCAACAACGTGGTCACGGGCACCATCTTCACCAACACCGCCCAGGCTGTGGCTAACACCCTGCCGGTGCAGATGTCAATGCCGGTCACGCACGTGGTTACCAGCACCATTCCGGTAGTGCCCACGCCTACCCTGGTCATCACCAAAACAGCCGCGCCACCCGGCGGCAGCCAGGTTGAGCCGGGCGACCCCATTACTTATACCATTACTGTTCTCAACAACGGTTCCGGCCCGGCAAATAACGTGGTTATTTCTGATCTGCTAGATGCCAACGTAAACTTGGTGACCAGTAACACTGTCACCGGTACGCTTAGTGGGCCAAACCCGGTGCAGGTCAATATCCCCACCTTGAACGTGGGCCAGGTGGTAACGGTGACCTTGGGCGTAACGGTGACCGGCAACGTGAGTGGCACGCTCATTTCCAACCAGGCCGGCGTCACCAGCACCCAGATGCCACTGCCACAGGTCAGTGGCGTGGTGACGCACGTAATTAGCAGTTCCATTGTGGTTACGCCCACCTTTGGTTTGTTTAAGAGCGCCGACCCGCCCAGCGGCACGCCCGTAAACCCAGGCGACACGATCACCTATACCATTGTGGTTTCCAATAGCGGCGACCCGGCTACGAATGTGGTTCTGGCCGATGTTATCCCGGCTGGTACGGCTTACGTAACCAACAGTATTACGGCCACCCTGGGCAGCGTCAGCTTCAATGGTTTCCAGACGATAGTCAACGTGCCCAATTTCTCCTCCGGGGCCAGCCTGACGGCGACTTTCCGGGTGACGGTAACCACCAATTTCACCACCACCCTTACCAACCAGGCTCTCCTGGACAGTGACCAGACGCCAATAACTACCAGCAACGTGGTTACCCATCCCGTGCGCGGAACATCGTTGATCCACGTTTACCTGCCGATTATTTTCTTGAACTATTCCGGCCCATGGGCCAATTTGAGTTGGATTGCGCAAGACCAGGACCGGGTGCGGGAGGTGGACGGCAGCGACCCGCTGGCCTTTACACCGGACAGTCAAAATGATGGCGCGTTCTCGCTAACGGTCAATACGGGTTCCGCAGGCACTAAAACTGTGTCCAGGGTGCAGTTGGTCAGCAGCCAGCCCGGCGCTGAGTGGGATACCGTGGTCAACACCATTCCGGTGTTGGGCATTTTTAATGGCGGCACGCGCCTGAACAATAATGACGGCACCATTGACCAAACGATCACCGGACAGGTGGTGGTGACCCTGTACGCCTCGGATGATGGCGGCAGTCGCTTCCCGCCCGATACTTTCAACTATACGGTCATTGTCACCTTTACGGATGGGACGTCGGTAATGGCGGCGGCCCGGATCCCGGCCTTGCCGCCGTTGCCGCCAGCGCCTGGTTGTGATCCGGTCGCCGACATTATGGTGGGCAATACGCCGCGCGGCGTGGCCGTGGATGAAACACACAACCGGGTGTACGTAGCCAATTACGGCAGTAATAGCGTGTCGGTGATTGACAGCGGCAGCAATACCGTGCTGCAAACCATCGCCCCCATTACGGCGGCCAATGGCCTGGCCTACGACCCCACCAACAACATCATCTGGGTGACCAGCTACAGCACCGACCGGGTGACGCCCATCCAGGCCGACGCCAACGCGAGCAATTTCACGGTGTTGTCGCCTGTGTCTGTGGGCGATGGGCCGTGGGGCGTGGCGGTGGACTATACGCCGGGACGCAACTACGTCTATGTGGTCAATAATTTAGGAAATTCGGTGACGGTAATCAATGCTGGCACGCAAGAAATTATCGGGGTAGTGAGTGGGAGTTTCAGCCAGCCCTTCCATGTTGCGGTTAACCCGGCTACGGGCAAAGCGTATGTGCCTAACTTTGGCAACCATACCGTCACCGTGCTAAATGGGACAGCCGTCAGCAGGATCATTAGTCTCACCGATGGCGACCCCAGCACCCAGCCCTATGGCGTGGCCGTAGACGAAATGAGAGAGATAATTTATGTGGCTACGGTTGACAGCCACCGGGTGGTGGCGATTGGGCCTAAAGGTGGTCAACCTGACCAATTGTTGGGCTGGGGCGCGTTCCATCGCGGTTACTTTAACCCGCCGCCGCCGCACCGGCCGGTGCCCATGCGGGCCATTGCCGTTAACCCCAGCATTGGCTCCATCCCGCCCAACATGGACGACGGCGGCCACGTGTGGACCACCACCGCCACCGGCGACGGCAGCGAGGCCGACCAGTCCCTGCTCATTCCTAAAGGCTTTGTCAGCGATTTCCACTCGCCAATTGGGTGCAACGTTCACCTTAACCCGACAGAAGGGATTGCCATCAACCGCAGCCTTGACCGGGCCTACGTCAGCAGCGGCACTAACCCAGGTTATCTGACGGTGTTCAACGATCCGGCTGCGCCGCCCCTGGTGCCGTTTGAAGTGGGCGACGATGGATTTAGTTTTGAAATATTCAAGGTTGAGTAGATTGGCGGTTAGGGCGCAGCCTTAACTTACTTAAAAATCGTTGGTGTGCCATATCTTCCGGCAACTGAGCCGGACTTTAAAATAGGCCCGGTGGTGGGTCTATGTTTTGTGGTTTAAGTGGATTCGTTTCTAGGGTTGCCAGGTTATAAAAGCCAAAAACTTGGCGCCCTTTACGGATTCTATAATTATCTTCAGGGGTTTCGTTTTTGGGCTGGAATCCCGAAGAGGAATGTTGTTCTTTACCAACTGGAGGGTTTGTCTATGGAGCTTCAACCCATTGCCCCAAGAATCAGGAGAACCCTGGCTTCTCTTGGCCTGGGGATAATTCTGGTTTGTGGTTTGCTGTTATTGTTTGGCAACGTTATTCAGCCGGTCAGCGCCGCCCCTATTCTCCCCCGGCACAATTCGCTTCCCCTGGCTTCACAGGCAACCATTCCGGTTACAACCACCATTCAAGCCGCCATTAACGCCGCCTCCCCCGGCGACATCGTGGAGTTCACCGGCACTTATACTGAAAATGTTGTCATCAATAAATCTCTCACCCTGCAAGGTTCATCCTCCGCGGCCACCCTTGTTTACAATGGGGTGTTCCCGTTTCCCACCGCTCCCTCCATTCTGGTGGCAGCCAACAACGTTACCGTGACCAATATGACCCTGCTAGGCGTTGGTTTTGTGCAGCACAGCGCGGTGCGGATTGATAACAGTAGTAACGTGCAGGTAACCAATGTTTCGGTGCAGAGTTACCCCACCGGCATCCAGGTTCGGCGCACCATAGCCGGACCCACCGGGATTACCATTACCAACAACCTTATTCAGGAACCCGGCGGCGGGGCTATAGGGAACGGCGGTATCTATTTTTTAGGCTCCGGAGCCGGCGTGGGAGCCATCCAGGCCACTGTGCAGTCGAACCAGATTTCTGGCTATAGCGTCTGGCCCTTGATCCAGGCCAATGGCTTGGCGCCCAGTTTGATTGCCAGCAACGTGCTGACGGCCGGCGGAGCCAACGCGGAAGGCACAATTTACCTGGATCAGAGCGGTTTGTCGGTGGTGCGGAACAATCAATTGATTGGCCCTACCGCTCCGCTTATCGGCATTCGTTTAACCGGAACGGCCAATCCAACCGTAACCCAAAACACCATTGACAGCCTGTTTGATTTTGGGATTCAGGTTGATGGGTCGGCCACCCCAAATATTTTCAATAGCAATATCTCGGGCCACAGCACCTTTGGCATCCACATTCTTGACTACGCCCAGCCGCGGGTTGTGAGCAATACCCTGGCCAACAACTTGCTGGCGATCAATATTGAAGATGATGCTCAACCGCAAATTCTCACCAATGCCATTATTAATAATAATGCCGGTTTTGGGGGGGGCATCCAGGTTAGCGACGCGGCCACCCCCACTATTATTCAGAACCGGATTGTCAATAATCCGGCGGGCCTGATTTACAATAGTTCGGGTCCCTTAACCGCCGGCGGCAACACCATTTGCCGGAATTCATCGGTGGGCTTGAGCAACGGCAGCGGGTTTACCCAAACGGTTTCCGGCAACTGGTGGGGACATAACCCGCCTCTGAACGCCGGAGGCTTCTCCGATTATTCCGGCTCGGTCATCTCCTCGCCTATTTCAATGGTTCTCACCCTGAACCCAAGCCCGGCTTTAATTCCCCTCAACGGCACGGTAGGTGTTACCTTGACCATGAGCGGCGGCGGTTACAATGTTTTAGACGGTACCGGCATTAATTTTTCCGCCACCGCCGGGAATCTGTCGGTAGCCAACACTGCCACCTTGAACGGATTAGCTAACACCGTTTACACCGGCACAGTGTTGGGCGCGCACACCATCACCGCCACCGACGATTGCGGCGGCGTGGTCACGGCCACCATTATTGTGGGCGAGCCGGTTTTGACCACCACCAAAACCGCCGATCCTCCCTCCGGCAGCCTGGTCCGGCCCGGCGCGCCCATCACCTATACCGTTTACGTTACCAATACCGGGGCCTATACGGCCAGCGGCGTGGTCTTCTCCGACACCATGCCCACGTTCACCACCCTGGCCGCTACTGCCATTGATGCCGGCATCATTAACTCAAGTAATCCTGTCTCGGCCACCTTTAACCCCATTCCGCCCAATAACGGCGTAATGTCCGTGACTATGCGCGTCACCGTAACCCTGCCCCTGACCAACGGGCTTATTTTGACCAACACCGGCTCTATCAGCTACTTCAACGGCACCGCCAACGTGATTAGCTCCACCAACCCGGTGACACACCAGATCACCAGCTCGCCCGATATTACGCTGACTAAAACGGCCCAGCCGCCTCACGGCAGCAATGTCCGTCCGGGCGACTACATTACTTATACGCTGACCCTCACCAATCAGGGAGACGCCAATGCCACCGGCGTGGTGGTCAGCGATACCATTCCGGCCAATACCTTCTTGGTTTCGCTTGACGCCGCGCCAAACGTGATGACCACGGCGGGCAACCCGCTGCGGGGCGACATCGCCTTTTTGCCCGCGCCCAACGGCACAGCCCAAATTACGTTTACCGTGCGGGTCACTTCGCCGCTGGCCAACAATACCTTGATTACTAATACGGCTCAAGTCACGTCAAACGAAACGTCGAGCGTTATCACCTATTCCAATACCGTCACGCATCGGGTGCAGAGCGCCGCCGTGCTGACCATCACTAAAATGGCCCAACCGCCGCACGGAAGCGTGGTTTCACCCGCCGATCCCATCACCTACACCCTCATTATTACCAATACCGGCGATGATAACGCCTACGGCGTGGTGATTACCGATGTGACCCCGCCAGAGGTCAATTATGTGGGCGGCAGCGCTACAGCGGTTAACGGGACAATTACCAATTTGCCGCCCGCGCTGCGAGTAACAGCGCCGGTGCTAACCGGCACGCTGCTGGACGGTACCCAATCCTCCATCCGGGTGACCTTTGTAGTAACCGTAACCACGCCCATGACCAGCGGCACGTTGATTGCCAACACGGGGTATGTGACCTTTACAGGGTCGCCGGTCGTCACCCCCAGCAATGTCGTCACGCACGTGGTGCAGAGTTCACCGCAATTGACCCTCACCAAACGAGCGGAGCCGCCTTCAGGCAGTTACGTGAGTCCGGGGCAGAGGATAACCTACACCTTGAGCATCACCAATGAGGGCAATGCCAATGCCACAGGGGTAGTGGTGAGCGACACCTTGCCGCAGTACACCAACTATGTGAATGGGAGCGCCTCGGCGGGGGCCAGTCTGGCTCAAGCTGGCAATTTGATCACGGTAGATACCCCGTTCCTGGCCGGGGAAGGTGGCGTGCTAACGGTGAGTGTGGTGGTGACGGTCACGACGCCGCTGACGGATGGGCTGATTTTGACGAACAGGGCCTGGGTGACATCTACCGAGATAGCCACACTTACTTATGCCAATGAAGTGACGCATGAGGTGGAGAGTACGCCGCAGCTAACGATCACGAAGGAAGCGGAACCGATAGGGGGGAGTGTGGTCAGTCCGGGTGATTTGATCACTTACACCTTGCGGGTGAGCAACACCGGCAATGCCAATGCGCTGGGGGTGGTGGTGAGCGACACGGTTCCGGCGCATACGACGTTGGTGTTCAGCGCGGCGACGGGGGGAGTGGTATTGAGTGGGCCAGACCCGTTGCGAGGTGATATTGGGGTGTTGGCCGCGCCGGGTGGGGTGGAAGTGATCACCTTGACGGTGCAGGTGGCAAATCCGCTGACGGACAGCACCATCATTGCTAACACGGCCTGGGTGACGGCGACGGGGGTGCCGACGATCACCTATTCGGAGGAGGTCACTCATCTGGTGCGCAGTTCGCCGGTGTTGACGATGGTGAAGAGTGCGGTGCCGGTATCGCCGGGGCCGGTGCGGCCGGGGGATACGATCACCTACACGCTGGTGGTGCGCAATATTGGCAATGCGAACGCCACCGGGGTGGTCATCAGTGATACGTTCCCGGCGCATACGGGATATGCTTTGGGCAGCAGTAGTCTGGCTTACGGGGGCGGGGCCGGGGGATTTGCCACGATGCTGCCGGGTGGGCAGATCACTTTCTGGGGAGGCAATATTCCTGCGCCCAATGGGGTAGTCACGGCCACATTTGCCGTTATGGTGACGCGCCCCCTGACGAACGGTTTGATCATCACCAACACGGCCTGGGTCACGTCTACAGAAGTAGCCACGATCACCTATTCCAATGTGGTCACGCACCAAGTAGAGAGTGCGCCGGTCATCACCATCAGCAAGGAAGCCAATCCGCCGCATGGATCAACGGTGAGTCCGGGCCAGGCGATCACGTACACTTTACGGATTACCAACACGGGGGACGCCATCGCCCAGAACGTGGTGGTGACAGACACAGTGCCGGGGTATACCAACTATGTGAATGGCAGCGCGGGCGTGGGTTCGATTAGCGAGAGCGGCGGTGTGGTGACGTGGAATGTAGGCGCGTTGACTGTAGACCTGCCGGTGAACGCCAGCTTTGTAGTTACCCTAACCACGCCGTTGACTAACGGGTTGATTATTCAGAATATGGGCTATGTAAGCCATACCGGCACAACTGTGGTCACGCCCAGCAATACCGTCACCCATCTGGTCACCAGCAGCCCGAACGTGACCTACACCAAGATTGCCCAGCCGCCTGCCGGCAGCACCATCAACCTGGGTCTGGCCTCGCCAAGTCAAATCACCTACACCATTTTTGTCACCAATACCGGCAATGCCAACGCAACCGGCCTGATCATCACCGATACGGTCCCGGCCAATACCAGCGGCGGCGGCTTGACTCCGTGGGCGGTGGGTACATTGGCCGGTAACGGCGGCGGGGCCAGCAACTCGTTTGTGGTCACGGTTAATATGCCGCTGCCGGATATGACCGTGATTACGAATACCTACGAGGTAAGTTACAACGAGCTGCCGGGGGTATTCACCTCCAGTTCGCCCATCAGTCCAACCAATATAGTGACCCACCTGATTCGCAGCGCAACGGCAGTGAGTGTAACCAAAACCTCGGTGCCAACGCCCACCAGCGTGGTGACGCCCGGCCAGGTCATTATCTACAACTTTGCCATTACCAACAGCGGCACAGCCACCGCCACAAACTTTGTGTTGACGGACACCATTCCGGCCAACACAACGTATGTGGCGGGCAGCGCCAGCGCCAGTGCGGGAGCAAGCGTGGATGATACGGGCGGGGCAGTGATTACCCTGACCGTCTCTAACCTGATTACGCCCAACAACGTAATAACAATGAGCTTCCGAGCAACGGTCAACAGCCCCTTGCCCGATGGCACAATTATCAGCAATAGCGGCTGGTATACTTTTGACCAATCAGCCGCTCTCTCTCAAACAAATATTGTCACCCACCTGGTCAGCAGTTCGCCTAATATCACCCTGACCAAAACGGCTGCGCCGCCCCATGGCTCTCCTGTTACCCCGGGCGACTATATTACTTACACCATTGCTCTCACCAACAACGGCACCGCCAACGCCACCAGCGCCGTGCTAACCGACGCCGTGCCGCTGTATACCCAGTACGTGTTGGGGTCGGCTGTGCCTGCGCCAGTTTCTACCAGCCCCCTGGTTTGGAATTTGGGCACGATTAGTGGGGGCGGGGGCAGCGCCGGTGTCACGTTTGCGGTGCAGGTTGACCAGCCGTTGACCAATAGTTTAATCATCAGCAATAGCGCCTGGTTGGACATTGCCGAAACCACCGGCCTATCCCAAACCAACGTGGTCACTCACCTGGTGCAGAGCAGCACCGACATCACCTTCACCAAGTCGGCCAATCCGCCCTCCGGCAACGTGGTTGCGCCGGGCGATACCATTACCTATACCCTGGTTGCGGCCAACACCGGCGCCCAAATGGCCACCGGCGTGGCGCTAACCGACACCTTACCGGCGGACGTGAATGTGGTCAATTATGCCGGTTCTAAAGGCGTGCCGGTGGTGATGGGCAACCTGTTCACCTGGAATATTGGCACGTTAACGGCCAACGAAACCGTTACGGCCACTATCTCGGTAACGGTCACCACCCCTCTCACCAGCGGCACCATCTTGTCCAATCAGGGCGAGTTACTGACCGCGCAAACCGGCCTGTCTACCACCAATTTTGTTACCCATACCGTCATCAGCACCCCCACCCTCACCCTGAGTAAATTGGCTACGCCGCCGCACGGTAGCATTGTTGGCCCCACTGAAACCATTACTTATACCCTCATTGTCACCAATAGCGGCAACGGCCCGGCCACCAGTTTCCAGATTACGGACACCGTGCCGCTTAGCACCAACCTGGTTGGCGGCGTTAGCGCCACCCCCGGCTTTGCCGTTGCCACCGCTACCAACGTGATCACCGTGGCCGGCACATTGAACGTGGGCCAAACCGTAACCGCCACCTTTGCCACGGCCATTTCTCCCACCGCCGTATCGGATGGGGACATCCTGAGTAATATTGGCTACGTCAGTTATACTGAGTCGCCCGTAATCACTCAAACCAACCAGGTGACCCACCTGATCCGTATGAGTGTCGCGCTGACCCTCACCAAGTTTGCCGAGCCGTCCGGCCCCACCATTGGCGCCGGTGACATGATTACCTACACCGTGGTGGTATCGAATAACGACATCTTTGATGCCACCAACGTGGTGATTACCGAGGCCATACCGGCCAACACCAATTATGTGGCCGGTTCCTTCACCAACGCTTACGGCATTACCGCCACCGGCCCCAATCCGCTGGTAGCATGGGTTGGCCCGCTGACCGCCAGCCGGAGCGTCAGCTTTAGCTTCCGGGTAACCGTGAACACGCCTATTACCAACGGCACAATCATTAGCAACGTGGCTCAAATGACTGCCGATTACATGAGTTTGACGCCAAGCAACGAGGTTACCCATACCGTTGTCTCCACGCCAAATCTGGTTGTGTCCAAATCCGCCCTACCCACCGCGCCGGAGGTTAATCCCGGCGATCCCATTGTGTATAGCATCTGGATCACCAATACCGGCGACTCCCCGGCCCTCAATGTGGTGATCACCGATACGCAGCCCATTTCCACCGAGTACTTCCTGGCTCAATTTGTGCCGCCCATTACCGGCAGCACGGTGAGCGCAGGTCCGCCGGTGGTGGCCACCATTCCCTCGTTGCCCGGCAACGGTGGGACCGCCAGGCTTTTGTTCCTGACCGCGGTCACCGATACGGCCCCGGCCGGCCTGGTGATTACCAACGTGACCCAAATCAGCAGCGACCTGACGGCGCTGACCACCACCAACGTAGTAACCCACATCGTGGGCGGCACGTCGGCCCTGACCATCACCAAAACCGCCGAACCCATTGCGGGCACGGGTCTTTTGCCGGGCAGCGCCATAACCTACACGGTCAGAGTGACCAATAGCGGCTCTACCACTTTAACCAATCTCATTTTGGTTGACCTGCTGGACCCGAACACCGACTTTATTTCCGGTTCCGCCGCTCCGCCGCCCATGTTTCTGGCCGATTGGATTGCTATGTGGCCGTTGCTGGCGCCGGGTAATAGTCTGTCGTTGGTCATCAGAGCGAATGTAACGACCTCGGTGGCCGCCGGAATCGTAATCACTAACGTGGCCACTATTGCCAGCGCCGAAACGCCGATGATTGCTACCGGCCCGGTAACGCACGTCATCGTCAGCCCCAACGTGGTGATCACCAAAACCGACAATGTGACCATTGTCCAGCCCGGCGATTTGCTGACCTACACCGTGACCGTCAGCAATAACGGCACCGCGCCGGCAACCAACGTGGTTGTCACCGATACCCTGCCGGCCAATACCAACTACGTGGCCGGCTCCGCCTCGGGCGGCGGGGTGTACAACCCGGCGGCCCGCCAAATTGTCTGGGCTATTGGGGTTCTTACCCATGGCCTGCAACTAACCCGCACCTTTGCCGTAACGGTGGACAATCCCATTGCCGCGGGCGTGAGCAGCATCACCAACACGGTGACGGTGGCCGACGATAGCGGCGCTTCGGCCACCGCCGACGATGTGGACGTGGTGAATGCCGCGCCCAACGTGGTCATCAGCAAAGCGCCCAGCGGCGTGGTTGAACCGGGGCAGGTGATCACTTATACAATCATTTATACCAATACCGGCAATCAAACTGCCGCCGGCGTGCAAATCACCGATACCGTGCCTCTCAGCACCACCTTTAATGCCGGGGTCAGTTCGCCCGGCTGGAGTTGCCTTGATGGCGACCCGCCCGGAACGCTCTGCGCGTATAACGTAGGGGTGTTGACCGGCAGCAATACCACCGGCAGTGTTACCTTTGCCGTAACCGTCACCTCGCCCTTGAGCGACGGCACCATCATTACCAACGTGGCCTACGTTTCTCACGATGCCATCATTACCCCCAGCAACACGGTGACGCACGTGGTCCAACTCATCCCCGTGCTCACCCTGGCCAAAGCAGCCGACCCGCCCAGCGGCAGCACCGTAACCCCGGCCGACCCCATCACCTATACCCTCACCCTGACCAACACCGGCACAGGCGATGCCACCGGCGTGGTCATCACCGACGTTCTTGACCCGAACGTAAATCTGGTCAGCGTGACGCCAGGCGGCGCGGTCAGCAGCACCAATCCCCTGGTATTGAATGTGGGCACGGTGCCGGCCGGCGGCGGCGTGGTTACCTACACGGTGCGGGTCACGGTGACCACCCCGCTGACCAACGGCCTGGTGCTCGCCAACCAGGCGCAAGTGGCCTTTGGCGGGGCAACAACCGTAACCCTGAGTAACCAGGTGACCCATACGGTTGCGTCCACTCCCAACCTGGTCATCCAGAAATCTTCGCCGACCACCACCACGGTTGACCCCGGCGATGCCATAAACTACTCTGTCCGGGTGCAAAATACCGGCAATGCGCCGGTCACCAACCTGGTCATTACCGACGTCATTCCCATTTCCACCACTTTGTTTGGCGTGCCGGGCATAAGCCCCATTGGAGCCGGCACCGTGACCAGCCTGAACCCGGTGGCGGTAACCATTCCGCTACTGAACGGCGGCGGCGATGTAGTGACGCTGACGTTCAGCGTGGATGTGGCCGGCACTGCGCCCGCGGGCCTGGTCATCAGCAATACGGCCCAAGTGGTCAGCGACCAGACGGTGTTGACCAATTCTAACACCATTACCCACGTGGTCAGAGAATATGCCACGCTGATGTTTGATAAATCGGCCGACCCGCCCAGCGGTTCGTTGGTATCACCCAACGAGATGATAACCTACACTTTAACAGTGCTCAACGTTGGCACTACCACGGCCGATAATCTCACCTTAACCGACTTTCTGCCTGCGGGCGTCGGCTTTGTGCCCGGCAGCGAGAGTGCCACGCCCGGCTTTACCATCCTGTCTACTGTGCCCACGCTGGTTGTGAGCGGCACGTTGTCGTCGGGGGGAATGATGACCACCACCTTCCAGGTGACAGTGTCAACGGCAGTGTCGGGCACGTTGCTCACCAACACCGCGCGCGTAACCGCCGCGGCCACCCTGCCCCTTACCAGAACGACCGTGCATACGGTGTACGCGCCAATATACAGCCTGGCCATAGCCAAAGACGCCGCGCCGCCTGCGGGCAGTGTGGTTGAACCGGGCGATTTCATCACTTACACGCTGGTGGTCACCAACACCGGCGACGCCGTAACCGGCGTGGTCATCTCTGATACGCTTGATGCCAATGTGACGCTGGTAGCCAGCAATACCACGCATGGCGCTGTTACCGGCTTAAGCCCGGTCCAGGTTTCCGGTTTTGGCCTGGCGGCGGGAGAGCGGGTGACCGTGACGCTGGGGGTAACGGTGGCTAACGCCGTTAGCGGGACCATCATCTACAATCAGGCCAGTGTGACCAGTACCCAGAGTACGCTATTTAGCAGCGGCGTGGTGACGCACGTGATCAGCAATACTCTGCCGGTGCCCAGTCTGGCTATCACCAAAACCGCTATGCCGCCTAGCGGTAGCAGTGTTGGCCCCAACACGGCTATCACTTACACCATTACCGTAGCCAACAACGGCACAGGCGATGCAAATAACGTGATGATTACCGATACCCTGCCGGTGGAGGTCAACCTGGTGAATGCCTTCTTGAGTAACGGTGGGACCGTGGGTAGCAGCAACCCGCTGACGGCCAGCGTCGGCACGCTGACAGCGACCAACCGGGTGACCCTGACCATTGTGGTCACTACCAGCGCGGTTGTCACCGATACAGTGATTACCAACACCGCCCAAACTGCGGCCATCGGCCTGGCGGTGGAGTACTCGCTGCCGGTGACGCACATCATTACCACTACCCCGGTGGCGCCGCTGCCCAGCCTGGCCATCACCAAAACGGCCATGCCGCCCAGTGGCAGTTTTGTTGAGCCGGGCGACTACATCACCTACACGGTCATAGCCGTTAATACCGGCGGCCCGGCTACCAACGTGGTTATCTCTGATACGCTTGATCTGGTGAATGTGACCCTGGTTTCCAGTGGTACCACCACCGGCGCGCTCAGCGGCCCCAACCCGCTGCAATTGACCGGCTTTGATTTGAACACCGGCCAGGGGGTCACCATAACAATGGTGGTGTCGGTGACGGGGGTGGTGAGCGGCACGGTGATCAATAATCAGGCCAGCGTGGCCAGCACGGAGGTGATAACGCCGCAGTTGAGCGGCACGGTGACACACACCATCAGCAGCACTATCCTGGCCCCCAGCCTGGCTATTACCAAAACGGCCATTCCGGCCAGCGGTAGTATTGTTGAACCGGGTGATTTTATCACTTACACCATTACGGTGCAGAATAACGGCACGGGGCCGGCTACCGGGGTGGTTGTTTCTGATACAATTGATCCCAATGTGTCGCTGGTGATGAGTAGCACTATAACGGGTACGTTGAGCGGCCCGAACCCGGTGCGGGTGACCGGTTTCAACTTGAACCCCGGCCAGAACAACATAATTACGTTGAGGGTGCAAGTAACCGGCACGGTCAGTGGCACGGTCATCAGCAATCAGGCCAGTGTGACCAGCACCGAAACGCCGCTGCCGCTCAACAGCGGTATTGTCACCCACATTATCAGTAACTCGGTATCGCTGCCGCCTAACTTCACCATCACCAAGAGCGCCGACCCGCCGGGCGGCACCACCGTGACCCAGAATGATCTTATCACCTATACCATTGTGGTGGTGAATAACGGGGGTACGGCCACGGGCGTGGTGCTCACCGACGTTATCCCGGCCAATACCGCCTATGTGGCTGGCAGCCTCACTTCCACCCTGGGCACGCCCATACCTCCTGGCGCACAGGTAACGGTTAACGTCCCCATCTTTGCCGGAAGTGGAACGACTATGACCACTACTTTCCAGGTGCGGGTGACCACGAACTTGACCACAACCATCACCAACACGGCCACGCTGGACAGCGACCAGACAGCGCCGCAGAACAGCAACCCGGTCACTCACCCGGTACAGGGGGTACCCCCCCTCACGGGCGGCGTTTATCTGCCCATTGTCTTCCAGACCCTGGTGGGCGAGTATGCTATCCTGGAATGGGATGGCGGCGAGACGGTGTGTGATAAAGTGAGTGATGTTGACGGCGGAGCCGGCCTGGCTCTTGACGGCAGAACTGATGGTGTATTTTGGCTTAACGTGAATGTAGGCTCAGGCGGGCCAAGGACTGTTTCCGAGGTCAGGTTGACCAGTAGCCAGCCCGGTATTGAGTGGGATACCGTTGTGGGCGGTGGGCCGCTGCTGGGCATTTTCAGCGGCGGGTCGCCCTTGAACGATTCTGGCAACGGCACTATCTCCGGGGTCATATTCAGTCCGGGAGTCGTCAGGGTGCAACTCTGGGCTTCGAACGATTTAGGCCGGACCCGTTTTGTGCCTAACCAGTATATCTACACTGCGGTGGTCAATTTCTCCGACGGCACTTCATTGTCAGGGCAAACGCAGGTGTGGGGTACTCGTCCGCCCTGGTGCCCATAATGGGGTTTGAGAGTTTTGCCGGGTAGAGATAAGACAACGCCTGATCTTGCCCAAGCGTTGATAGAGGACATTCATCCTGGATGTCCTCTATTTTTTGGGCAGGGGACAAAATGTGTTACAATCTGGCAATGCTAAGTTATAGATAACGTTTGGAGGCATTATGGGCAGAATGATTTGGTCCGCCATCAGGCAATCGGCGATTGATATTTGGGACGAGATGCTTTACCTAATGCTTTTTAATGTGATCTGGGTGGTTGGCACTTTACTGATTATTCCCTGGCCGTTTGTCACTTTTGCCCTTTTTGCTATTGTTTATGATATTGGTCAGGGCAAAGGGATAAGTTTTGGGCAGTTCTTTTCTTATGGCCGGGCGATGTGGAAACAGGCTTATACCTGGGGTGGGATTAACCTGGGGATATTCATTGTGGTTTGGATGAATATTAATTTTTACATTAATTTTGACACCCAATGGTCGCTGGCCCTAACTTTTCTGATTTTGAGTGTTTCTTTTTTCTGGTTTGTGTTACAGTTGATGGCCCTGGCCATTTATCCCCGGATGGAAGAGCCTGGTTTCAAAGTGGTCACGCGTAATGCCGCAGTTCTTTTTGGCCGTTATCCGGTGGTTGTTTTTACCTGGCTGATTTTGATGGCCGTTTTGGTTGTTGTTTCTTTCTTTTTGCAGGTGCTTATTTTGGTAGGAGTGTTTTCACTGATCGCCGTTTTGACCAATCGCATGGTTGAGGCAATGGTCAGAAAAGAATTAAAGCGAACCGCCGGGGAAGATGAGCCGTAGGACTTATTGGCAACCTTGCCTTTCTAATTAACCTAAATGTTAAAGGATTTTTTCTTATGACCCAATCATCTCCATCTGACTATAGCCCGGAATCACTGGAACAATTGCAGCGACTGCGCGTTTCTGTGCTGGCTTTCCAAAATGAAGTGGCGCCCCTGCCGGCCAATGAACAGAGCCAGCCCCACAACGAACAATTCAACCAACTGCGCCTTGAAGCCCAGGCGCTCCTGAACAAACAGGGCTTTGACAAAAGGGTCCCCCGGGCCATAACCGAGGCATTGGCCGCCGAACATTCGCAAAAAAACATCATCCCCCGTATTTCGGTGATTGTTGTTTTTGGCGTTATCCTGGCCCTGTTTGGGTTGGGCATTAATTCGATTATTTTAGAAGACATAATTATCAACAGCCTGGGCTGTTTAATCAGTACGCTGGGCATGCTGCTGGTTGTAGGCGCTTTTGTTGTTCTGGGAACGGCCAACATGCGCCAACAGCGGCGCCTGACCAATTTGGGCGACCTATACCAACGTTGCAATATGCTTTTGTATGAAATCAACCACGCCCTGAATATGGACATTCCCGATTTGGCCGACCGGCCCGCGCCGGATATTCCTGAAATCTCCTCGGCCGTGGAATTGGCCCTGGATTCGCTGGGTAAGCAGGCGCTTGACTGGCAACAAAAGTTGCGAACATTAGAGGAGCAGCGTTTGGCCGCAGGCCCCCATGCGCCGCTGGAGTTAACGCTTAATATTGATTTTATGCAGCGAGAACTAAATCGCGTGAAGCAAGAGATGAATCGTTTGCGCGGGCGCCGGTTGCCTGCGGCGGAGGAAGTGGGAACGGCGCTGCCTGCGCCGGAAGAAGAAGCGGAAATTTAGTTAATATGCCCCGTTGCCAAAAATCACCCGGGGAATTGTTTGCAGAAAAATTTTGGCGTCCAGGGCCGGCGACCAGTTTTCAATATAATAGATGTCTAGCAGGGCCATCTCGTCAAAGGTTAAATCGGAACGGCCGCTGACTTGCCACATGCCGGTGATGCCCGGCGACACCTCCAGCCGGCGTTTTTGCCACTCCTGGTATTGCTCCACCTCGGCCGGAATGGCCGGGCGGGGGCCAATCAAACTCATCTCGCCGCACAGAACGTTGTAAAATTGGGGCAGTTCATCCAGGCTCAACCGGCGAAGTTGCCGGCCCAGCCGGGTGGCGCGGGGGTCTTGTTTGATTTTAAACAGCGGCCCGTCAGCCTCGTTTAACGCTTCCAGGGCCTGGCGCTGTTCTTCGGCATTCTCCACCATCGAGCGGAATTTATAAAGCGTAAACCGCTGCCCCATTTTGCCCACCCGCTCTTGCGAAAAAAAGACCGGCCCCGGCGAGTCCATTTTAATCATCAGCGCAATCAGGGCCATCAAGGGCGCGCTAATTACCAAAACCAACGCCGAAAAGACCATATCAATCATCCGTTTGAGAAACTGGCTGAGGCCGCTGATGCCCACCTCTTTGATGCCAATCATGGGCACGCCGGCAATTTCATCCACTTGCATGTGGTTGAGCGTGATCTGGAATAAATCGGGCACAATGCGCACGCGCACGTTTTTGCGTTCGCATTGGGCCATAATGCTTAAAATTTTGCGATGATATTGCCAGGGCAGGGTAATGATCACCTCTTCAACCGGCCAGCTTGACAGAATGTCGGCCAATTTGTCAACGCCGCCCAGGGCCTTGAACCGGCCAATATCGGTTTCGCCCCTGGTAGGATGGTCATCTAAAAAACCGATGATGTTAAACCCCAAATCCCGGTTGGCCACAATGGCCCGCATCACGGTTCGGGCAATCTCGCCCGCGCCAATAATCAAAACCTGTTTGACCCCCACCCCCTGCCGACGCATCTGCCGCAGCAGCATTACCTTGAGCAATCGGCTCAAGCTCAAAATGGCCATGGCCAGGCAACCGGCATAAATAAAAATAGCCCGGGAGTAAAAGGTGGGCTGGTAGATGAAAATAAAAACAATAATAATGACAATGCCGGTGGTGGTGCCGTTGACAATGGCGTAAAATTCGTCAAACCACGAGATTTGATGGCGCAGCCGGTAAATTCCATGCTGGCGATACACCCAAACCAATAGCAGCGTAAAAATGGCCACAAAAGGCAGGTAAACCCGGTAGGGCACGTCAAAGGCCGGGTCCACGGCCCGAAAGAGTTGCAGGTCGTACCGGATCCAGTAGGCCAGGATGCAGGCGATATTGATCAACAGAATATCAATCAATATCCAAACAGTTGTGGCCGCTTTTTGGTCAGTAAAGAGAATCTCCAGGCGTTTCATAGGGCCAGCACTTTTTGATAAATCGCGACAGTCTCTGTGGCTGTCTGTTCCCACTTAAATTGGGCCGCCCGGGCCATGCCGCGCTCCGACATTGAAGCGCGGGCATCGGCGTTGGCCGCCACCTCGGCCATTGTTTCGGCCAGGGCTTTATAATCGGTTGGGTTGACCAGCCGCGCGGCTCCCTGGTTGCCGGCCACTTCCGGCAGCGAGGAAACGGTGCTGGTAATAACGGGCGTGCCGCAGGCCATTGCCTCCAGCACCGGCAGGCCAAACCCCTCAAAATGAGAAGGGTAAACAAACAAGGTGGCTGCATTATACCACAAACATAGCTCCTGTGGCGGAATATAGCCGGGAAAGCGTACAGAATCCGTCAGGTTGAGGGCCTCAACCAGCTCAAATATTTTTTGATAGTACCACCCTTTGCCGCCAGCCACAATCAGAGGGGGAACATCGGGCTGCCGCTCTTTCCAATGGGCGTAGGCCCGAAGCAGGCCGTCAACATTTTTACGCGGCTCCAGCGTGCCCAAATATAAAACAAAAATATCGGGCAAATGATGGGCCGTTTTAAAGGCCGACACCTGGCCCGGGGGCAGGGGCCGAAATTGCTCGTCTACGCCACAATAAATAGTATGCACTTTTTCCGGTGATACGGACAAAAAAGTGATAACGTCTTGCCGCGTGCTTTCAGAAATGCAAAGTACGGCTTTAGCTTGTTTAACGGAATGAGCGGTAAAGTGGGTCAGGTATTGGCGCGGCAAAGGCCGGAAGGCCTGGGGGTAACGCCAAAAACTAAGATCGTAGATAGTGACCACAAAAGGGCAGGGCGTGGCCACCGGAGCCACAAAAGCCAGCGCGTGGAGCAGATCAACCCCGGCCCGGCGCAGGGCGATGGGCTGGATGAATTGTTCCCACAAAATCCGCATGGCCGGACGGTGAGTGGGCAGTTTGCTCCGGTGGAGGGTGAGCGATGATTCCGCAAAAGAGGGGTCGCTTAAAAAGGCGCTGTACGAAAAAAAATCCGGCGATACGCGGGCCAGATTTTTGAGCAGATTAAAGATGTACCAGCTTATCCCGGCCCCACGATAGTTTTGACTCAAGGAGAGTAAGTGGGCGTTCAACCCAATGTGCATTTTTTTGGCCCAAGGTGCGTTTTCATTGGCCCAATTATAGCACAGGTTAATCAGGTTGATGAATCAGGGGGGATACTTATTGATGATTTTGGCTTTGCGATTGAGTTCGACACTTACAGATGGTAAACCGACTCGGGGTTATGTTTCGCCGTTCTCCACCAGGGGCAGGCTAAAGGTAAACTTGCTGCCGGCGCCTACTTCACTTTGCACCCAAATATCGCCGTCATGGGCCTCGATGATTTTTTTGGCCAGGGTTAAACCCAAACCAACCCCGCGCGTGGCTTGCTCCTCATCTGGCCCCCGGTAAAATTTGTCAAACACCACGCCTAACTCTTTGGGCGTTATGCCCTTGCCTGTATCTTGAACGGATAATTGCGCCCGCACCTGGTTACACGTAAATTTAACTTCTACAGCTCCCCCTTCGTGATTGTATTTTATGGCGTTATCAATTAGGTTGACAATAACCTTTTTCAAACGACCGGCGTCGGCGGGGATAGGGGGAGCGGGCCGTTTGGCATTTAAGGAAAGGGTAATTTTCTTTTCCAGGGCCTGGGGATAAAATAGATCAATCACCTCTTGGGTTAAGGCGTGCAGATCAATCATTTGTTTATCCAGCCGGATCCGCCCTGTTTCTATTTTGGTCAGTTCAAGAAAATCATTGATCATTTGGGATAAACGCACGGCCTCACGGTTAATCCGCTCCAGGCCAGAACGTAAATCCTGTTTGTTAATATTGGGGTTGGCCAGCATCACCTGGCTGGAACCGATGATTGAAGACATTGGCAAGCGTAACTCGTTGAACACCCAATCCAGCCGGTCTCTTTGCTCAAAAAAACGGATATTTTCAATGGCCGCCGCAGCTTGGATGGCCAGCGTGCTCAGGGTATGAATATCGTCGCCGGTAAAGCCACCGTTATTCTGATAATTGAACACTTCAATCACGCCAATAATTTTTTCATTGACTATCAGCGGCACCCCTAACACTGATTGTGCCGCAAAACTTAGTTTATCGGTTTCACCAAAGTGATGCCCCTCTTCTTGAAGTTTATCAACTACCAGGGCCTCGCCGTTTTTCACTATCCAGCCGGCCACGCTGCCTTCAAAAGGCAAAAAAACCGGTTCGCTCTGCTCGTTAGTGGTCATTTCAAAGAAAAACTCACCCTCTTTTTTGTTCAACAACAAAATAGAAGCGGCCTCGGTGTCTATTAACTGGGTGGCCACTTCTATAATGGAACGTAACAGTGTATTCAGGTCAAGGGTGGAGTGAAAGGCCCGGCTAACTTCCAGCATCATTTCCAATCGAGCCACTTGCACTTCGGGGGATTGGACGCTACTATCAATGATGTCTTTTGGCGTTAATCCGCGTTCAATCTTTTTCACAAACACCGAATAATCTCCCCGGCGGCTTTTTAAATCGTAGAAACTTATCATCAGGCGTTTTTTTAACCACTTTTTAAAGAGTGGACCAATTTATTTGATTGGCCAAGCTGGGTTTCTTTGAAAGTATTTGGCAAATAGCAGGAATAAGAGCCGGTTGTAATGGGGCCGTTAATCCTTAGCCCTTATACCAAAATTGTATCACCTGCGTTATTGCCTGACAAGAGGGCAAAGAGTCCTAGCTAAAACGTCCTATTGGCCGGGCCGACGCTATAGCTATTCAGAAAAAGATTTTGAATTTTTGCCGGGTAGAGGCAGGACATTGTCCTCCTGTCTCTACCCAAAAACGTTATCTGAACAACTATAAAATCAGTTTTTCTGACAATTTGATAGTTTTTGAGAGTCACCCTGTGCTAAAATATAACAAACCTCAAAAGGAGGAGCATCTCTCTTTGAGGAATTTTTTATATTTTACGGGCGCAAAGCAGGAGACAAAAAGTGACCAAAGCCGGATCTCTGGCCGGTTTCTACAAACTGGACCAGGCCGAACGTCGCCAGAAGTTAGCCGAATATGCCGGTTTAACTGAAGAAGATTTGGCCGTGTTGCAGGCCGGCCTCTCTGCGGAACAGGCCGAGGTGATGATTGAAAATGTGGTTGGCCGGTATGTTTTGCCCCTGGGCATTGCCACCAATTTTCTGATCAATCAGCGCGAGGTGCTGGTGCCGATGGTGGTTGAGGAACCCAGCGTGGTGGCCGGGGCCAGTTACGCGGCCAAAGTTGTGCGGGCCGGCGGGGGTTTTCAAACCGGCAGCACCGAGCCGGTGATGATCGGTCAAATTCAGGTTTTGGATTTAACAGACCTGGATGAAGCGGTGGCCAAATTAAAAGCCGCCGAAACCGACCTGTTGGCCGTAGCCGGCCAATCCGATCCCATCATCCAGAAATTGGGCGGCGGGGCCAGGGGCCTTGAGTACCGCCCTCTGCCCGATACGCCGGCCGGCCCGATGTTAATCATTCATCTGCTGTACGACTGCCGGGACGCGATGGGGGCCAACATGGTCAACACCGCCGCCGAAACGCTTGCGCCGCACATCGAACAGATTACCGGCGGGCGGGTGAATTTGCGCATTCTCTCTAACCTGGCCGACCGGCGCACCGCCCGCGCCGAATGCCTCATTCCGGTTGAACAGTTGGCCCGGGCCGGCCTGCCCGGAGCTGAAGTAGCCCAGGCTATTTTTGAAGCCTGGGCCTTTGCCGCCGCCGACCCCTACCGGGCGGCCACCCACAACAAGGGGGTAATGAACGGCATTGATGCCGTGGCCCTGGCTACCGGCAATGACTGGCGGGCCATAGAGGCCGGCGCGCACACCTACGCCGCCCGCAACGGCCGGCCCACCAGTTTGACCGAGTGGTCGTTGGTAACTGCTGCGCCGGGCCAGAAACCGGCTCATTTGCGCGGCGTTTTAGAAATGCCGATGGCTGTGGGCACGGTTGGCGGGGCCACCAAAGCCCATCCCATCGCCCGCGTGGCGCTGAAAATTTTGGGGCAACCCAACGCCGCCGCGCTGGCCGAAATCATGGTGGCCGTGGGCCTGGCCCAAAACCTGGCCGCCATCTGGGCTTTGGCTACCGAAGGTATTCAGCGCGGCCACATGCGCCTGCACGCCCGGCAAGTGGCCCTGGCTGCCGGGGCGCAAGGAACGCAGGTGCAGAAAATCGCCAGCCAATTAGTGGCCGAAGGCAAAATCAATGAGACCAGGGCGAGAGAACTGTTGGCAGAGAGTCAAGAGTAAAAAATACGCAATACGCAACTTACTGATCAGAGCAAACTATGCCTTTAATGAAACCAAACAACGCGACCGGCATTGTGGGATATGGCAGTTACATTCCCAGATACCGTTTGCCCGCTACAGAAGTAAGCCGGGTGTGGAGTGACGGGCAGGGCGGAGGGCCTGTTACCGAAAAGGCCGTGCCGGGATTTGACGAAGACACCATGACCATTGGCTTGGAAGCGGCTCGCAACGCCCTGGCCCGGGCCCAAATTGACCCCCAAGAAATTGGGGCGGTATGGGTAGGCAGCGAGAGCCACCCTTACGCGGTAAAACCAACCAGCACCATTATTGCCGAAGCATTGGGTATTACGCCCTATACTCAAGCGGCAGATTGGCAGTTTGCCTGCAAAGCGGGCACCGAAACTTTGCAGGCGGCCGTTGGCCTGGTGGGGGCGGGCATGGCCCATTATGCCCTGGGCATTGGGGCCGATACCGCCCAGGGGCGGCCCGGCGACGCCCTGGAATATACCGCCGCGGCCGGGGGAGCCGCTTACCTTATTGGCCCGGCGGCAGAGAGCCTGGCTGTTATTGAGGCCAGCCTTTCTTACGTAACCGATACGCCCGATTTTTGGCGGCGGCCCATGACCCACTACCCCAGCCACGGCCAGCGTTTTACGGGCGAACCGGCTTATTTTCATCACGTTACTGCCGCGGGCCAGGCTTTGATGGCCGAGTTGGGCTACACGGCCAAAGATTATGATTACGTGGTGCTGCACCAGCCCAACAAAAAATTTCCGGAACGGGCCGCCAAAATGCTAGGCTTTGTCCAGGAGCAATGGGTGACGGGCCTGTTATCGCCCGTGGTGGGCAACACTTATGCCGGGGCCAGCCTGTTGGGTTTAACGGCCATTCTGGATGTAGCCAAACCCGATGACAAAATCCTGTGTATTTCCTTTGGCTCCGGCGCGGGCAGTGATGCCTTCTCCATCCAGGCCACCGAAACCATCACCGGCAAGCAGCGTTTAGCGCCAACCACCCAGGATTACGTTAAGCGCCGGACGGAGATTGATTACGCCACTTACGTGCGTTACCGGAAAAAGCTGCAAATGCATTAAAAATTAGAAAATAGAAATTATAAAAATTCAGAAAAACAAAATTTAAATTTTGTTGGGTAGTAGAGACAGCACATTGTCCTGCCTCTACCCCAAAACATTAGGAGTAACCCTTGCGAGACGTATCCATCATTGGCATTGGCCAAACGCCCGTTGGGGAACATTGGGACAAAAGCCTGCGCCATCTGGCCTTTGACGCTTTGGTTGCGGCCAAACGGGACGCCGGTATTGAGCGAGCCGACGCCATTTACGTGGGTAACATGCTCTCCGGCGAAATTTCGGGACAGGCTCACCTGGGGGCGTTGATTGCCGACTTTGCCGGTTTGCGCGGGATCGAGGCCATCAAGGTGGAAGCGGCCTGCGCCAGCGCGGCGGCGGCTTTTCGGCAGGCTTACATTGGCGTGGCCAGTGGCTTGCAAAATATTGTCATTGCCCTGGGCGTTGAAAAAATGACCGACGACGTGGGCAGTAAATTGACCGCCGGCCTGGCCTCTGCCGCCGATGCCGATTATGAGGCCATTCACGGGGTAAGTTTTGTGGCCCTGAACGCCTTAATTATGCGGCGCTATATGCACGAGTATCGGGTGACGCACGAGGATTTTGCCGGTTTTTCGGTGAACGCGCATGCTAACGGGGCCGGCAATCCCAACGCTATGTTCCGGCGCCCCATCAGCAAAGAAGCCTTTATTCGCTCCGGGATGGTGGCCGACCCCATTGGCCTGCTGGACGCCAGCCCCATGGCCGACGGCGCGGCGGCGGCCATTCTTTGCCCCGCCGAGCAGGCCCGTGAATTTACCGACAATGCTGTTCGGATCAAGGCCAGCGCCCTGGCCACCGACAGCCTGAGCATCCACGACCGGCGCGATCCGCTCTGGCTCCAGGCTGCCGAAGATTCGGCCAAACACGCCTATCGCCAGGCAGGCGTTGGCCCTCAAGACATTGATTTTTTTGAATTGCACGACGCTTTTACCATTATGTCGGCCTTGAGCCTGGAAGCCGCCGGTTTCGCCGAACGGGGGAAGGGCACGTGGCTGACCGGCGACGGCGAAATTAGCCTTGAGGGGAAAATCCCCATCACCACCCGGGGCGGGCTGAAAGCGCGCGGCCATCCGGTGGGGGCCACGGGCCTTTATCAGATTGTGGAGGCTGTTCAACAATTGCGCGGCGAGGCCGGGGCTAATCAAGTAGCCAATGCCCGTTTAGGCATGACCCAAAATATCGGCGGCAGTGGCGCCACCATCGTAACCCATATTTTTGAGAGAGCAGACTTGTAAAACGTGAAAGGTAAAACTTAATTGGAGGTTTTTACAAATGAGTACCACAGAAATTGCTCGACATTGGCGTTTAAAAGCGCAGCGTTATCAGTTGGTGGGCGAGGTGTGCCCCCATTGTAACGGCAAAATATTTCCGCCGCGCGATGTTTGTCCCCACTGCGCGGAGGAGGCGACGCAGCCTCCTTTTCGTTTCAGTGGCAAGGGCGAGGTTTACTCTTACACCACCGTCCACAACCCGCCCGAAGGCTATGAGGAGAGCGCGCCCTACACCGTAGCCCTGGTCAAACTGGCCGAAGGCCCCCTGATTACGGCGCAATTGACCGACGTGGCTAACAGTGAGGTTGAGATTGGCATGCCGGTGGAAATGGTCACGCGCAAACTGCGGAGCTACGGCGAAGAGGGGCTGATTATTTACGGTTACAAATTCCGGCCCCAGTTGGCCCGGATTTAAGGGTTATTTAAAGTATAGAACTTACGCATGTTCCAGAGGTGACAGTCACTTCCAAAGTGACTGTCACCTCTGGAACATGTAGCGCCCACTTTTAGTGTGCGCGGGTCAAACTAAAAAAGTTTGACCTACCTCACTGTCCCAATTTGGGGCTATTGATACTTATTCCTGAAACCCGTCATAGCATATCTGCTGGCGGTTTTTTTATTGTTCTTGCCCGGCCAACGGTATTTGGAAACCAAAAGTACTTCCCTCACCTTCCTTACTTTGGGCAAATACGTCGCCGTGATGGGCGCGGGCCACGTATTGCACCAGAGCTAAGCCCAACCCTAGCCCTTCCACGCCCCGTAGTAAGGGGTCAGACATTTGGGCAAAGCCTTCCCATAAGAGAGGTAGTTTGTCGGCGGGCACGCCCACGCCGGTATCTTGCACCTCAAAGCGCATCATTTCAGGCGTGGGCCGGCAGCGGATCCAAACTTGCCCACCGGCGGGAGTGAATTTAACGGCATTGTTAATGAGTTGGTGGAGGGCATCGGTTAGCCGTTCTGGATCGCCGGATACGGGCGGTAAATCCGGGGGGATGTTGGGATGAAGCTTGATCTGTTTTTTAGCCGCAGTTGCTTCATTAAGCGAAACAGCCACCGTAATGATGGTAAATAGATCCACTTCCACCGCATGCATTTCGCCGCGTTTGCTCAGGAAGGCGGCAAAGTTGATCAGATTGTCAATCATTTGTTTAACCGCGCTGACGCCGGAAGTGAGTTGGGCCAATTGTTCCCGTTGGTTTGGGCCAAGTTGGTCCAGGCCGTATCGCTGCAGGAGTTGTAAGGAAAAGTCTATATTGGCAAAAGGGCTGCGTAACTCGTGGGTAATAACGCCAATAAAGGCCGATTTCAGATTGTCGAGTTCTTTTAACTGGTGGCTAGCCCAATCCAAATCCTGGTAGGTCTGTTTGAGGTCTTGATTGAGTTTGACCAAATCCTGAACCAAACGCGCGTTTTGCAGGGCTACGGCCGTCTGGTCGGCCAGGGTGCTTAATAGGGTCAGGTCGCTATCAAAATAGGGTTTGGCCGAGGTTTTTGGGCCAAGCGCCAGCAGGCCAATCCACTCATCTTTGGCGTGGATGGGCACAAACACCTCCATTTTAAGACTGGTCAACCAGCCGCGTTCGGCCAGCGGCACTTTTTTGAAACGGGGCAGCATATCCAGATCATACTGGGTGAGGGGCCGGCGTTCCTGGGATAGATAAGTGGCCACCACACTATCGGCGGGCAAAGTATTAGAGGGAACAAACGTGGTCTTTTTTTTACCGTGCCGTTTGACGGCCTGTAACTGAAAATAATCTTGTTCTAACTCGTTTTTTTGGCGACGCACCAAAAAGAGCGCGGCATGCTGGATATCCATTGCGCGCCGGATAAGGCGCAAAATAACCACGGCCAGGCGGTCTAAACTGAGAATGTTGCTAATGCTGGCGCTGTATTCTCGCATCAACAGGTTGGGGTCGTAGCTACGGCCCAAAATGAGCCGGTCTACCAAACGTTGGACCAATTGCAGCAGCGGGTTAAAGAGAATGGCCAGGATGAGGGCGGTGGTAAGGGTGGGGGCCAGGGGGCCGTAATCTAACACCAAAATTTCTTGAAAAACATATTGCGCAGAGACAAAACCAACCAGGTACAAAATGATGGTCAAGAAGGTGATCATCAGATAACTGAGGGTATAGCGCATCATCTGGCTAACATCAAGCAGGCGATAAGCCAGCGCCGCGTAAACAATGATCAGGGTGGCCGCCAGCCGGAGGCCGCTGCTCAATATCTGATGGTCGGCAAAAAGCAGCCCATCGGCCAGAACCACCAAACATAAACCCAGGAGCCAATATTTGATACGATTCCGATGCCATGGGGTTTGGGCTTGTTGGTACGAACGCAGAGTCAGCAGCGTTACTCCCCCAATGAAAATGGCCCAGCCAATGATCAAAATACTCAGGCCTAGCTGTTGGTACCGCACATTCTCTTGACCCAGCCGGAGAATGGGGAGCAAAATCAGCAGTAAAACGCCTTGCAGGAGTAATTCAATGATCACCAGCACAATGCCCGGTCGCCACCAATCCGTTTCCTGATGACGTAAAAAGACCCGGCTGAGGTGGAAATAGAGAAAGGCCAGCACCAAAACCACCTGAATGGGGATCAGGCGTAAAACGCCCGGGAGCGGCGTAAATAAATCGGCCAGTTGCCAGAGGGTATGCAGCAATTCTCCTCCGGCCGAAACAACCAGGAAGATGAGCAGCAAGCGGATCGTAGGCTCACGAAAGCCTTTTCGGGCGGCGGTGATACCGGCGATCAGTAGATAAATAAGGCTGACTGCCGCCAATGGAATGATAGGGATCAAGTGGGTCATTTTTAGGGTTAGTGCCCCAAAACCGCTAATAAATTTGCCATAAAACGCAAGCGCCTGGCGGACTTTGCCTGATTGCCGAAGTGAATATACAGCAGCATCTTAACCTGTTTCCATCATACCAGTGATTAGCCCTGCCCATGATAGGACAAAAGTTTTATTCAACAAATCAGTGCGGCGTTGAACCGGCAGCGCTTTGACTAAACCTTCCCTCCCGGCCCTGAGAACGTGTTTCTAAAAAGGTTTCATCGTTCACGGTCACCCCCCCAGGGTTTGCCACACCTCCAATTTTGATTTGACCCGCCGGATCACCTCATCGGTAAACTCGGTGGTGGCGCTGGTGCCGCCCAGGTCCGTGGTGCGAATGCCATCGTAAACCGCTTCAAACACCGCCTCGTAGATGGCGCGGGAAACCTGGGTGGCTTGAGGCGTTTCCATATATCGAAACAGGGCCGCTCCGGCCAGGATCATGGCCATGGGATTGGCCAGATTTTTACCTTCCAGGGCGGGCGCTGTGCCATGCGGCGCTTCGGCCATGACTACATGGTGATGCCACGCCTCATCAAAAGAAATCAGGAGCGATTCGGAACCGCCGATGGAGCCAAACATTTGCAGCACCAGGTCGCTCAGGCAATCGCCGTCGCGGTTCAAGGAGGGGATGACCATGCCATCGCCGGCATTGGTCATGAGCAGAGCGTAGGTAGCGTCAATCAACTGCGGTTCGTAGCGGACAGAGGGGTAACGTTTGGCGGCGGCATCCATCTCTTCTTTGAGCAGGCCCTCGTAAACCGGGCTGACGGTATATTTGGGGCCGCCAAACACCTTAACCCCCATTTTTTCGGCGTGTCGAAACGCAAACTCGGCCACGGCCCGGCAGTGACGCCGGGTAATGCGTTCGGTGCGGAAGGCCACTTCATCCAGCCCTGTGCCTTCCCGGTGTTCTTTTGCGCCATAGGCATCGCCCACGGCCATGCGCACCACGGCAATGGGCGCGTAAGCCCCGGCCAGGGGCCGCACGCCGGGAATACGCCGGCCCGTGCGCACAATGACCGTGCCGTTGACGGCATCACGTAAAATAGCGTTGGGGCTGCCCACGTCGCCCGCGCCTTCCGGGGTAATGGTGGCGGCCTTCAGGCCCAGGCCGGTTTGTTTCATGGCCTCGGCCGCTTCCAGCACCACTTGATTTTGCGTTTGGCGCCGGTTGGCCAGACTCAAGTTAAATTTGATAAAGTCGCAGGCCAGGCCCGTTACCGCCGGATCCAGCACCCGTAGCGCTTCGGCCATTAATTCCTGGCCGGTTTGATCGCCCTCTAAAACAACAATGCTGGTGGTCAATTTCCGTTCTCCCGGGGGATTTGATTTTTGGGATAGAGTATGTTAAAAGTGTACGCGAAAAGGCCAAAATCGCCAAGCGGATGGTTTATAAAATATGCCGTCAGAAAGGGATGATGCCTTCCGCACCTACGCCCCGCCCATGTTTCGCGTGACCGTGGCTGAGTTCAACCAACGCGCGCTGCGGGTGTGGAAAAAGGCCGGTTTTCAAGAAGTGCAGACGTTTCAACGGGAGGGGGATGGTCTGTCTTTTGTGGGTTTGGTTCGAGCGGGGGGAAGTGTTTCTCGTCCATAGCCGGAGAAAAACAGACTCAGTAGATCCAAATTTGGTCAAAATTCATATACCTAAAGGAGCGACATCAGCAGAGATAAACGAGACAACCCCATAGA
>JAFGDY010000253.1 GCA_016931895.1 Anaerolineae bacterium | reverse complement strand
GGGGGCGAGGTCAAAGAGAGCCGCCTGGCCGCGTTGCGGTTGTATTTGGCCGTGGGCCAGCGGAATGTAATAACCTTCGCCCGCGGCGGGCGTGATGGCCAGGCCCACCAGGTTGGCTTGCACTTCGTCGGTGCTGTCGGTTTCCACGTCAACGGCCAGGTGGGGTTGCTGCTTTAATTTGGTCACCAGGCCGGCCAATTTTTGCGGCGTATCCACGGTAACGTAACGGCCATCCGGTGGTTGGGGCGCGGTAACTTTGGCCGGTTTGACGGTGGCTACTTCTGTAGGCGATTTATCGGGCGGCGCGCCGGGGATACGATTGAAGATGGTGTTAAATTCAAGTTCAACAAATAGATTGGCCACTTCGGCCAGGTCAAAATCCGTTGTTTTGCCCGCCGCAATGTTCAATTCCACGCCGGGCACGTCGGTAATGATCCGCCCCAGATCGCGGGACAGGAAAGCGTTGTCCCGATCGGTTTCTAATTTGGCCCGCAGTGAGGGGGAGATTTCGGGCAGGCGGCGGTAAATTTCTTCCAGCGTGCCGTACTGTTGAATGAGGGTAGCCCCGCCCTTTTCGCCAATGCCTCTGACCCCGGGAATATTGTCGCTGCTATCGCCCACCAGCCCTTTTAGCTCAATGAGTTGTTTGGGCGTAACGCCATACCGTTCTTTTACGCGGGCTTCGTCGTACACCTCGCGGTCGGCAAAACGTTTGCCGGAGATAATCACTTTGATATTTGGGGCAACCAGTTGAAAAGCGTCCCGGTCGCCGGTAACAATGAGGGCCTCGATGCCGCGCGCGGCAGACTGAGCCGCCAGCGTACCCAGCAGGTCGTCGGCTTCGTAACCTTCTTTGGTGAAAACGGGCATGTTAAAGGCTTTGACCAATTGCTCGATGCGCGTAATCTGGCTGCGCAGGTCATCGGGCATTTTCTCCCGCGTGGCTTTGTATTCGCCGTACATCCGATGGCGGAAGGTGTCGCCCCGGTCAAAGGTGACGATGAAGTAATCGGGGTTGTACTCTTTCCACACGGCCAGCAGCATATTGGTGAAACCGTAAACGGCGTGGGTCGGCTCGCCTTCTTTGGTGCTGAAGGTGGCGGGCATGCCAAAGTAGGCCCGGTAAGCCAGGGCGTGGCCGTCAATAAGCACGAGCGTTGGTTTTTTGATGGTCATTGTTTCATCTCCCAGATTCAGGGCTGCATTTTTCTGTACCGGATCATTTTTTTACATCCGGCCCGCGCTGTTTGAGCCTTTCCATGGTTTGCACAATTCTATTCCCCAGGGCTTCTTGTTCTGGTTGACTTTTGTCCAGATGTTCAAATATGTACCGCCTCAAGGCATCACCTTCTAATCGCCGGAATTCGGCCCGACATTCCTCACAAATCAAATCTTCGGTAACAATCAAGTCGCCGTAAAACATGCTAAAAGGTCGCCGGCAAAGGATACATGTAAAGTCTCGCATTGCCATCCCCGGCATGGTTTATCTCCCTTGAAAATAGGAGTCCGAACCTTGGTTTGGCATGCCAGAGCAAGCTCTGGACTCCATTTTTATGCTTGGTGGTGAACGCAGTTAATGAGAACTCCTGGTCGTTTTCGCCTGCTTTTTACCCAACCCACAGCGCATAGTAATAAATTACCACGCTCACAAACAACAAACTGTCTGCTCGGTCCAAAAAACCGCCGTGGCCGGGGAAAAGGTTGGAAGAATCTTTCACGCCCACATGGCGTTTCATCAGCGAGATAGACAGGTCGCCAAACAAGGCTGCAATGGTTACAAGTACGCCGGCCGCCAGGCCCGTGATCCAACTAAGGTTGGAGAAAGGGATCACTATGGCCGCGCCCATCACCCCGCCCACCAGGCCGGCCGCAAAACCTTCCCAGGTTTTTTTGGGGCTATGCCGCGGCCAGAGTTTATGTCGGCCCATGGCCCGGCCAACAAAGTAGGCCAGCGTGTCGGCCAGCCAGGTAGCCACCAGAGCCAGCCAAACCCAGGCCAGGCCGTTGGCCAATTGCCGCAAAGCGACCAACTGGCCCAAACCCCACCCAATGTAAAGCCCACCGGCCAGGGTCAAAGCCCAATCGGCCGTGGGCGCCGGAGTGAGGCGAAAAAGCTGCCAGGCCAACGAGAGCAAAATGGCCAGGCTGAAGAGCAGGGGCAGGCTGACATCGGGCCGGTACCCGGCCAATATCAGCAAGGCAATCAGGCCAAGCACCATAACCTTATTGGGCGCATAACCGCCCACTTTCATCATCTGGACAAATTCCCAGCCGGCAATTAAGGCAAACAGCGCCGCTCCCAGGGCAAACCAGATGCCGCCCATAAACGTGATGACGGCTACGAGGGGAATGGTGATCAGGGCGGTAACAAGGCGGGTCCGCAGCATAATAAGGTATCCCCTTTAACTCAGTTATCCTGTCCATTGTCTGATGTTTCAGTAAGGGCCAATTGAGATGATGTTGGCTCAGATGTTTGGGCCTTAGAGTCTGGTCCATTAATGATCTCTTCTTTGCTCTCGTTATCAGCGTTCTTATCATTTGGGGCCAAAACGGCCACCGAAGCGACCACATCATCCCCTTTGAACGACATGACTTTCACCCCCCGGGTAGCGCGCCCCAATTTGGAAATACTTTTAATAGCCGTGCGCAAAATGACGCCATCCCGGGAAATAATGGTCAAATCGCCTTTATCCGACACTACCCGGGCGGCCACAATATCGCCGGTTTTGCTCATATTTTTGGCCAGGGTGCGGATGCCGCTGCCGTTGCGGCGCTGCAAGGTATATTCGCTCAAGGGGGTGCGTTTGGCAAAACCTTTTTCGGTGACCACCAGCAAATCGGCTTCGGGTTCAACCACGTCCATGCCCCTAATTTCGTCGCCGGCTCTGAGCCGCATGGCCCCTACTCCGGCTGCCGTCCGGCCCATGGGCCGAACGTCATTTTCATTAAAACGAATGGCCTGTCCCTGGCGCGAAACAATCACAATCTCGTTTCGGCCGCTGGTCAGTTTAACCCAGCCGAGTTCGTCGTCTTGGTCAAGATTGAGCGCAATCAAACCGCTGGGCCGCACGGAAGAAAACTCGCTCAGGTCAACGCGTTTGATGCGGCCCTGGCGGGTCAGCATCACCAAATATTCGGCCTGGTCAAAATTGGGCACCGCCACTGTGGCCGTAATTTTTTCACCCGGCACCAGGTTAATCAAATTAATGATGGACGACCCCCTGGCGGTCCGGCTGGCGTCGGGAATTTGGTAAGTTTTTTCAGAGTAAACTTTACCCCTATCCGTGAAGTAGAGAATGGTATCCAGAGTGCTGGCGGTAAACAAAAACTCAACCTCATCCTCATCGCGGGTGGTCATTCCGGTTACGCCGCGCCCGCCGCGGGCCTGGCTGCGATAGGTTTGGGCCGGCACCCGCTTAATGTAACCCCGCTGCGTGAGGGCAATCAACACCTTTTCATCTTTGACCAAATCTTCTTCGTCAAAGTCTTCGGTCACGTCAACCAGAATGCGGGTGCGCCGTTCGTCGCCATACTTCTCTTTGAGTTGGGCCAGGTCGTCTTTGATCAGGCCCAATATTTTTTGCGGATTGGCCAGTAGATCCTCCAGGTAAGCAATTGTCTGCATCACTTCCTGGTATTCATCTTCAATTTTCTGACGTTCCAGGGCGGCCAAACGGCGCAATTGCATGTCTAAAATGGCCTGGGCCTGGATTTCGCTCAGTTTGAATTTTTGCATAAGTTGCGTGCGGGCGGTGTCGGCGTCCTGGCTTTGGCGAATGGTTTGGATAACGTCGTCCAAGTAGCCCAGGGCAATCCGCAGCCCTTCTAAAATATGCGCCCGCTGTTTGGCTTTGTCCAGGTCAAATCGGGTGCGGCGCGTAATTACGTTGCGGCGGTGCTCAATGTGTTCCAGTAGGGCGCGTTTGAGCGGCAGCAGGCGCGGCACGCCGTCAACCAGGGCCAGCATGTTGATGCCAAAGGTAGATTGCAGGGTGGTGAATTTATAGAGTTGATTCAGCACCTTTTTGGGTTGGGCCCCTCGCTTCAGTTCAATAACAATAGAGAGGCCGGCCCGGTCCGACTCGTCGCGTAAATCGGAGATGTCTTTGATTTTGCCGTCGCGCACCAAATCGGCAATGCGTTCCAGCAGCGAGGATTTATTCACCTGGTAAGGAATTTCGCTAACCACAATGCGGTGGCGATTGCCCTTGATCTCTTCAATGCGGGCCACCGCCCGCATGGTGATCCGGCCCTTGCCGGTGGCATAAGCGTTAACCAGGCCCTCATGGCCAAAAATAGTAGCGCCGGTGGGAAAGTCCGGCCCCTTGACAAATTTCATCAGATCGTCAACGGTCACGTCGTCAATGGTGTCGTAGCGGTCAATCAGATAAGCCAGCGCGTGGCAAATTTCCACCAGGTTGTGAGGCGGGATATTGGTGGCCATTCCCACCGCAATCCCCGAGGTGCCGTTGAGCAATAAATTGGGCAGGCGGGCCGGCAGCGCCTGCGGCTCTTGCAAACTGCCGTCAAAATTATCGGCCCAGTCAACAGTGTTTTTGTCAATATCGGCCAGCATTTCCTGGGAAATTGCGGCCAGACGGGATTCGGTATAGCGCATGGCCGCCGGGCTGTCGCCATCAATGCTGCCAAAGTTGCCCTGGCCATCTACCAGCACGTATCGCATTGAAAAATCCTGGGCCATGCGCACCATGGCGTCGTACACGGCTATATCTCCGTGGGGGTGATATTTACCCAACACGTCGCCCACCACCCGCGCGCTTTTACGGTACGGCGTATTGTGCCGGATGCCCATATCGTGCATGGCGTAGAGAATGCGGCGATGCACGGGCTTTAAGCCGTCGCGGGCGTCGGGCAAGGCCCGGGCTACAATCACGCTCATGGCGTAATCCAGGTAGGCCACTTTCATTTCGTTTTCAATATCTACGGGTTTTACGATTCCTATTTCCATGGGTTGTTCCATTATGATTTATCTGACTGTATTCTTTCAGGTAAAGGGTCGCCATTTTCTAAATAAGACTTAAACTCTTTTTCAAACGGATGCCCATTTTGCCAGCCGAGTTTGCCGGTTTGGCGCAGTTGTTCCAGGCGGCGGATGGTAATTTCACAATAGATAGGGTCCATATCCATAGTGAAACAGGGGCGTTGGGCCCGTTCACAGGCAATCAAGGTTGCCCCGGAATGGCTGAAAAAATCAATCACCAGGTCGCCGGGTTGGGAGCTGGCCTGGATGATTCGTTCGATCGCCTGGAGCGGCTTTTGGGCATAACAGCCGGAAACATTTTCTTCCATCCGGTAAAACACTTGTTGAATGTCAACCCAAACATTGCCCGGCCGGAGATGGTGAGACTTGCTGCGTTCTAAATTTTCGGTAAGGCGGCCGTTGACTTTTTTATAATAACCCCGCAAAATTTTGGGGATATCGGTGTATTGCACCGCAAAAAAGGGATCACCCTTAACGTAATAAAGCAGCTCTTGCCGCACAGCCATCCAGTTTTTTTGCGTGCCGTAACCGCGCTGGTTGCGCATGGTCAAAAAGCTGCGCGGCTCAAAATCAAACTCGCGCATCATCACCATAAAGTCGGGCAGGGGCTGGAAATGATTTTTTTGGTCCGCGCCCAGCCAAACATAAAACGCACTGTGTTTAGCCAAAACGCGCCAGGTATGGCTTACCCACTGCCGGCACCAATTGATATAATCCGCTAACTGCCGTTCCGCAAAGGCCACCAGGTTGTAGGGCGGATCGTGAATAGCCAGTTTGGCCGGTTCTCCGGCCATTAATTGGTCAACATCTGCGGCCTTTGTCGCATCCAGACAGCCCACTTTATGGACATTAAGCGGGTCACGCCAAATCTCACCCGGTTTCAGGCGACAAAACGGCAGTATTTTTTGTCTTAACGTTTCAGCCCGATCCAGCCTGGGTAAAGGGTTTTGTTTCATCAGAGCGAATTTTTTCTTGGCTTGTGCGGGCCACGCTGCGCCAAATTGCTGATAGGATAGTATAGCATACCTCGCCTTTACCGACAATCATTTACCTGCTTCTTGAAAGGGCTGAGGCCCTAGATATAGTGGCTCTACTCTTAAAAAACAGACCTCAACCCACTATATGTAGATTCAGGTCCTTAGCCTCTTTCTGATTTTGAGAAATCAGGTGCATCAGGGTTCTATTTTGCTCTATCTTTTGACAAAATGGGCGGAGGCGGTATAATTGTGAACGGCTAATTATTCATTAATCATTCACAATTAATTGTTACACCGGCCTCGGTGGTGGAATTGGCATACACAGCAGGTTGAGGGCCTGTGCCCATTAGGGCGTGAGAGTTCGAGTCTCTCCCGAGGCATTATATAAAGTTATTTTTAAGACGTTGGTTAATACAATCAGCGTCTTTTTTGTTTTTGAGCTGAAGCCACGTGAAATCATGACCTTGTATTTGTCTGAGGATGCGCCGCCATCTCCACCTCTTGGGCGATGTTACGAGCGGTGGCCAGAATTTGAGGGGCGATTTCAATCATTTGTTCTCGATTGAACCGGTAGGCAGGCCCAGCAATGGCGACCGACGCGATAGGCTGGTCGTTCAGATCGAGGATCGGGGCAGCGACGGCGTTAATCCCTTCCTCATATTCTTCCAAGGAGAGGGCAAAGCCCTGCTCTCGGGTATGGCGTAGGGTTTCAAACAATACTTCTGATGAACAAAGCGTATGCTGAGTAAATTGAGACATACCGCCCTTTAGAATACGCCATCCTGTCTCCTCGGGCATAAACGCGAGGATGGCTTTGCCAGAGGCTGTAGCATGGGCGGGAAGCCGCTGCCCAATGGCCGCAGCCAATTTGACCCGTTGTGGACTTTCGAGCACATCCAGAAAAATAACATCCATATCATCCAACACGGCCAGATCAACCGTTTCGTGCTGCTGCTCCCACAAGTGAAGTAGAAACGGAGCTGCCAGCCGGCGCAGGTCGTTGTGCTCTAACGTAAGATAAACCAGCCGGAGCAGGCGAATACCTGGCCGGTAAATGCCTGTATCCGGGTCTCGTTGTACGAAACGCTTTCCCTCTAATGTGGCCAACAAGCGATGCACTGTACTTTTGTACAGCCCAACTTGCTCGGCTATTTGGGTCAGGGTCAGCTCGGGTGTTTGCCTGGAGAAGCACAAGAGAATATCTAAAGCCCGCTCCACCGCACGAACTGATTGCTTCAAGGGGTAATTACCTCCCTCTGCCACATCTTACATATAGCGGAAGCTTATCTCGGCCCATAAAATAGTACACATCAGAAATATTGTCAAACTATTCTACAGACCTCATTTTGCGGGCAAAGTCCCAAACAATACGTGCCTAAATACCGATCAGTTCGGTCAATTTCTCCCCCGACTTGGTCTCAATTTGCTGGTGAATACTCTCGCCGTGGCTGTCCATAGTGACCACCACCGGGAAGTCTTCCACGCGAATGACCCACATGGCCTCCGG
>JAFGDY010000252.1 GCA_016931895.1 Anaerolineae bacterium | reverse complement strand
GCAGGTCTTGTGCCTGCCCAGGGCGACCACAAGGATTCGCCCCTACATATTGGGGTATGCCACGGAAAATCCCAAAGAGCCATGATTTCTCCTGTTTTCTTGATGAGGGTTGGTTTCAATTCCCAAGGTGTCCCCATATTTGCCCGGAAGGTAGAACATCCCCCGGTCTCTCATCGCTCCTCTCCGGGGTGTCATTTGGACAGCCTGGGCCATAAATGGGACGGACATCAATTATGGGCCGGGCCAATCCGCCCCGGGCAATCCGCCCCAATATCATTGAGCCAAAACCACAACTATGGTATACTTGGTTAAAATGCAAATACCCCTCGTGGGGGCGAGGGGTATAGCCATATTGATTTGACCAGGTCAGCGCCACCCGGTCTCTTTTTTGTTACCCGTTATCCTACCACACTCGCGCTGCCCGGTCAAAGTGGCAGCGTTTTGTTTTTTTTCAGGTCGCCCCCACCTCAACTCAAACACACTAAAATAAGGAGAACAAAACAATGGAACCCGCTACGTTGATTCTTACCGCCCTGGCTGCCGGCGCCGCAGCAGCCGCCAAAGACACAGCCTCGCAGGCCATTAAGGATGGCTACCATGGCCTCAAGAGTCTTGTGCAAAAATATTTTGCCGATAAAACCGCCGCCCAAACGGCCCTGGCCGAGTATGAACAGGACGCCGCAACCTGGGAAAAACCGCTGCAAAAATCCCTGGCCGAAACCGGCGCCGCCAAAGACGAAGCCATTATTAAACAGGCCCAACACCTGCTCACCCTGGTCAACCCCCGGCAGGCCGCGCAGGGCAAATACAACGTGCAAATTGGCCAGGCCAAAGGCGTGGTAATTGGCGATAACGCCAGCGTGACCCAAAACTTTGGCCAAGACGAGTAACGCCCATGGCCGATTCTGGCAACGCCGCCGAGACCCGCCTGCTCTCTATCCTCTCCGACCAACCGGCGGACGAGGACCAACTTAATTTTGACCCCTACGCCCAAACCCTCACCGACATTGTGGCCGACCCCGGCACCGACACCCCCCTCACCATTGGCGTGTTTGGCAGTTGGGGCCAGGGCAAAACCAGCCTCATGCGCATGGTCGAGCGCCGGCTCACCGCCGAAAACAGCGACTTTCCGGTGCGCGCGGTCTGGTTCAACGCCTGGCTTTACAGCCACCAGCCCAGCCTGTGGCGCGCCCTTATCTCCCGGGTGCTGGAGGGCGTGCGCCGGTTTCCCGGCCTCAGCGAGGCCGCCCGCGCCCGACCTGCGCCAGTTGGAGGCCCGCCTGTACGGTGCCGAGACCGCCGCCGGCGGCCATCTCACCCTGCCCGCCGATGCCCTGCCCGGCCTGGAGGGTGCCGCCCTGCCCCCCCTGATGGGCCTGGAACTGCTGCGCCGCCAGGCCGAACGGGCCGGCTCCGAAAATGTGGCCCGCCGCCTGGCCGCGCTCATTGCCGATGTAGAGGAAAGCGAGGCCCTCACCCGCCGCGACCAGATTGCCGCCCTTGATGATTTTCGCCGCCAATTTGAGGCCATCAGCAAAAACTTTATTGTTAACCGCGGCCGGCTGGTGGTGTTTGTGGACGACCTGGACCGCTGCCTGCCCGACAAAGCCGTGGAAGTGCTGGAGGCGGTGAAGCTCTTTTTGGACGTGCCCGGCTGCGTCTTTATGCTGGGCGTGGCCCGCGAGGTGATTGAAGAGGGCATCCGCGTGCGCTACAAAGATTACCAGGTCAAATTGGACGGCGCCCAATACCTGGAAAAAATCATCCAGATCCCCTTTAGCCTGCCGCCCATTGCCCCCGAGGCCGTGGCCGGTTACGTGCGGCTGCCTTTCACGCCCCCGCCCCGCCAATGATCGCCCGCATTTCCGGCAAACAATTGGGCAAAGGCATGAGTATCTTTATGGCCGGCGGCGAACTGGGTCGAACGGTGGGACCACTGCTGGTGGTGTGGGCGGTGTCGGTGTGGACCTTGGAGGGATACTATCGCATTATGGTTTTGGGCTGGCTCACGTCGCTCATTTTGTTTTGGCGTCTGCGTCATATTCCGGCCCGACCTGACCAGCGACAGAGTGTGCGGACGATGCTTCCGACAGCGCGGCGATTGTTTGCCCCCTTATTGGGAGTGGTTTTTCCGCAAGCCTTTATGCTGACTGCGCTGGCGGTCTATTTGCCCACGTTTATGACTCAACAAGGTGCCAGTTTATGGATAGCCGGGGCTGCGCTTTCAATCTGGGAGTTGGCCGGAATTGGCGGAGCCTTGCTGGGCGGCACCTTGAGCGACCGGGTAGGACGCAAAACGGTTTTGGTGGTGGCAATGGCCTCTTCATCGTTGCTGATGTTTGTGTTTCTGAATGTGAGCGGCTGGTGGCTCGTGCCGGTTCTGCTGGCTCTGGGTTTTACATCCCTATCATCCACGCCGGTAATGCTGGCCATGGTGCAAGAAGGCGTGCCTCATAATCGGGCCATGGCCAATGGCCTGTTCATGTCGATGTCGTTTCTGGTACGCCCGCTGGCGGCTTTTGTCATTGGTTTGCTGGGGGACAATTTTGGCTTACCTACCGCCTTTTACATTGCCACCATGATGGCCTTGCTGGCCATCCCGATGATTCACTTTCTGCCCTATAGGAATGGGCGCAGGACTTCCACATCCCGACTGAGTGAAGCCGAAGAAGAGGAATGCTCTAAGCAACTGGAGTAAGGATACCTTGGGTTACCATCACAATCTTTTTCCCAAAAAACCTGCTCGGATGTGGTTTTTGTAGGGCACGCCTGTTTATGGGTCGGGTAACAAATCCTACCCTGTAGCCCCCGATGATTCTCGGGGGCTTGAAACAAAAGTCTCGGTACCCCCATCCGGCGAGTGTTACGCCGAAAAACCTCATTTTCTGGACGGATGAGCACAGTAGTCAGCATAGCGTTAATGGACATCGCGGCCCATTTACCCGTCTATTTAACCGACACCACAGTTTTTTTGCAGTTGAACGGGATGATATTGTCCAACAAGTTAGGGATGCTGTACAATAAGGAGAGGCACATAGGCAGGGTAAGGCCAT
>JAFGDY010000251.1 GCA_016931895.1 Anaerolineae bacterium | reverse complement strand
TAGTAAATGGTTTCTATCACGCTACTTCCTTGAGGGCCGCTTCAGGGGTGGGTTCAAAGGATTGACTACTGGCTTCCTCACTCACGGCAATCACCACCACGGTAATATCGTCCAGTTGTTCCGCCGTTTCCCGAAACGTTTCCACCGCCTGCCAGATTTCTTGCAGGGTTTGTTCCGGGGAGGTGTGGTTGCTTTGGCGAATGGTCTCGGTCAGCCGCTCAAAGCCAAACATCTCCCGGCTGGGATTGACGGTTTCAATAATGCCGTCGGTGGCCAGGATGAGTTGGTCGCCGGGTTGGAGTTGAATGGCCTTTTCCTGGTAGCGGGCATTGGGCATGGCTTTAAGGGGAAAGCCGTTCAGTTCCAATTCTCGCACGCCCTGGGCATATTTAAGAATGGGGTAGATGTGCCCGGCATTAGCAAAATGAAAGGTCAGGGCCTGGGTATTTAAGATGCCGTAAAGGGCGGTAATCATCTGGTCTACCGAGGCGTCCTGGTAGAGCACCTGATTGGCCCGGCGCAAGAGCATGGCCGGAGAGACAAACCGGTGAGACTCGCTACGTAGGGTGCTGCGGGTCATGGCCATCACCAGCGCGGCGGCCAGGCTTTTACCGGTAACGTCGGCTACCACCACGCCCCACTCGTGCGGGCTGAGTTGGATGAAGTCGTAAAAGTCGCCGCTGGTTTCCTGGGCCGGTTTGGACCGGCAGGCAATGGCCAGACTTTCGCCGGTAGCGGGCGGGGTGGGGTAGAGCCGCTGCTGTAAATCCCGGGCAATTTCCATGTCTCGGTGGACGAGTTGGGATTGCAGTAGTTGTTCTTGGGTTTCGGTTAGACGGGCGTAGGCCTGGTTCAGAGTTTTTTGGTAGAGCCAGGAGACTGTGGCTAAAAGATATAGAAAGGAAATTGGAGGAAAAGCCAGTTCTATGGTTTTTTCTATTGCGCCAGTGAGTACAAAGTAGGGAATGATAATAAGTCCTGTATTTAAGATGGCAAAAACAAAATTAGTTTGGGGGCCGATCAGAAATCCAGCTAACAAAACGGTCAAAGCCAGTAAATAAGTACATAAGGTAAGAGCAGTTGCATCGCTACCTTCTATGCCGGGAATATTGAGAAGCGTATAAACAAATACTGTGACATTAAAATTGTGACAAAAAAGGTGACTGGCTAACTTGATGCGATTACGCCACCATAAATACAAAATAATCAGATTAAGGGTGAGGTTTGCGCTGATAATAAAAAAATTAAAGAACGGAGCATTTACTACCCATATAAGCCACAGGGCAATAAAATTTAATATGATCATCCCAATGAGAAGGGGCCTAAGGAAGTTCAACCTGCGTTGCAAATTATCCTTGAGGTTCGATTGGGTAATACGTTGGTTAAATCCCGATGATTTAGGCAAGGACATGAGAATAACGTCCTTAAATAATTGTAACAAGCCTCATCAGGTGACGAGGCTTGTTATTATCATAAGGTTAGAATGTAATACCAAAGCCACAAATTTTTTGAAATTACCAATTAGCCAGTGGTTCTATCTGTTGGTCGAGTTGTTCAGAAGTACCCTCTCTTTTAATCCGCTCAACCCCCGCCTCCAGGTCTGCCATCTCTTCTTCAGACAACTTAAAGTTCGCTTCCCTAACGGCGCTTTCCGGGTCTGCCAGCAGTTTGTCACGAAAGGCCTTATCCATCACAGCGCGGCCAACCAGCCGCTCTAAATCGGGACTCATTGTTATGCCTCCTATTGCATAAAGTTAAGAATATGAAAACACCCATTGATTAAACTTCAAACAGAGTAGCTCAACTTAGGATAGGTAAGTTAAGCCGCTACTGAGTTTGGCTAGAGTCCTCCAGAGGGGCCAGGCAAAAAATATATCTGCTTAAAAAATTGGGATAAAGTGTGTTTTATAGGTGCGGCTGGACCCGGGTCTTTTGTGGCCATGGCGTTCCTGGTGGCCGCACATCGTTTGCCCTCAATTATTAAAGTACCAGAAAACGTGCATTTAAGGAAGCGGGAAATAAGTCCTAATGTTAAATCAAGTGAGGAGCTTTGTCAAAAAAGGTAGTTACACCACGCCCTGCTCATACTTGCTCAGGGCTTCCAGGGCCAGGGCCGTGGTCAGAGCGGGTGCACCGTCGTAATAATAATTATAACTCACATAGGCGCCCCAGGCCGGCCAGCAACCGTTTTTTTGCTGGCGGGCCAGCAGGTCAGTTAAGGATGGCTCAACCACCGACAGGGGCGCTTTGAGATTGAGCAGACTGGCCGTTAGACAGACCAGGTGAAAGGCCGACGGTTCGGCCCGCGATAGCGGCAGGTTGGTCAGGATGTAGTTGCGCATTATCTCCATCGCCGGAGCCAGGGCTACCAGCCGGCCATCGGCATAGGCCCGGCTGAGAGCATAAATGGGCAGATGGGCAGAAACGCAATAAGTCCCCCCATAAGTTTGGTTTTGGATGATCTGCTGCGCATAAATCACTGTACCGGGCAGCGAAAGATTGAGCAGCCCGGCGCAAAACAAAATATTGGCGTTCACCAGGGGATCCACATCGCGGGCATACACCGAATCGCCCGTATGGTCAACGCCCAGCCAGGTGTAATAAGGCCCGCCGGGAGCCACCTCATTTTGCCAAAGCAAACTGTAAAAAGAAAGGCCTGGCCGCCGGCCCAGGCCGACCAGCGCTGCAACGGCGCAGGCGGTGCAATCCAGATCGGCCGGAATTTGCCGCCCGCCCCGGCCATCATAATGCCAGGCGCCGTTATCCTCCTGTTCGCCAGCCAGAAAGTTGCCGGCCCGCTGCCGGATGTGTTCGGTGAGCGGGCCGGCAGGCAAGCAGGAGAGGCTGTGCAGCACAAAGGTGGTCACGTACACCGACTTGGCCCGTTCCTTGGCGCCAAGCATGTCCGGTTGGGGCGCGGTGTAGGTGGCAAATTCGCCCGATGGTCGCTGGGTTTGGGCCAGGTAATCTAATCCTTCTTTAATGGCAGTGGTTAGAGTTTGTGGACTAATCACGGCGCTGCGCCCGGATAAAACAAAATTCGTCGCCGGGGCGAGAAGGCCGGCCGAGTTTTTCGCCATAGACTGCCTGCACGGCAAAGCCGCTGTTGTGCAAAACGCCGGTCAGCTTGGAGAGAGGATATAGTTTAAAGCGAGACCAATATTCTGCGGGTTGGCCGTTGGGATATAAAATCAGGTGGTGCGTCACCCGTTCGCCGGTGGTGGGGAAGGTGAGTTCGCGCACCATCCAGGCGTGAAACTGATCGCACCAGGGGGATTGGGCCAGAAAGGAAATCGCCTCGGTAACGGCCGGTTGGCTCTGGGCGAAACCCTCCGGGGGAATTTGAAACTCGACCAGCAATTGCCCGCCCGGTTTTAAAGCAGCGCGAATCTTGACCAGCAGGTCGCGCAGTTCGGCCAATTCCAGGCGGTTGATCATTGAATTTATCAGCAAAATTGCCTCAAATTCGGCGGTGTAGGCCAGGTCAAACATAGACCGGCAGCGATACGTGCAAGCGTCCGCCAACCCTTCGGCTTCGGCTTCAGCTTGGGCGTAATCAAGCAGGGGTTGGGCAATGTCTATGCCGGTAACGCGGTAGCCGGCCCGGGCCAGGCGCAGGCTGTACAACCCCGGCCCGCAGCCGATGTCTAAAATGGCCGCGCCGGGAGGCAAACCCAAATGGTCAACCAGCCAGATCACGTTGGCCTCAACTTCTTTGAAAGGACGCAAACCGACAAAGCCCTCGGCGGTGCGGCAGCGCAAAAATTGTTCGGCCTGGGTTTCCCAGGGCAGGGTGTCCAAAGGGGTAAAGTCTTCCGGTTCGTTTTTAAAAGGGCGCAGGGCGTCGAAAGGGAGAGGGACATCATTGGACATAGGTTGTTCCTTGTGCTCAACCTCCCGGAGACTCGGCTCCAAACATCTGCCGCATCTTGGCCCGATATTCCCGGCCGGCGACCCACTGCTCGGCGTGCCGGGCCATCTGGCGGCGGATCAGGGCGGCCAGGCGACAATGGCCGTAGGGAGCCAGGCAGTCCAGGGCTTGTTGGTTGAGGCCCTGCGCAGTCTGTTCAATGCCGGCCCAGAACTCCTCAGCGGTGATTTGATAACCGGCCAGCCGTTCCACATCCAGACCATCACCGGCCCGGCCGGTTTGGTAAAGGTGGCTGATAAGCCGGGCCGACACGTAGTTGAGTTGGCCGGCCTGCAGATCGGCCAGCCAATCACTGGCGTCGTCGCCCAGTTGGCGGGCGGCGGCAAAACAGCGCAGGGCGGCGGGAATGTCGTGGTGGAGAGCCTCCTCAGGCAAAATCCCAGCCAGGTGTAGCTGGGCAATGGTGGTGAAGTAAAAGCTTACCAACCGATCACCGACGAAGTCAAGGGTATAGGCAGCCACCCGATCAGGCGTTATCTCATCGAGCGTGGCGAAACGGACTTGCAGTTCCAGGGCGGTGGCCTCGGCGCAAGTGCGGGTCAGGCGATCAAATTCCGCCCAACAGGGGACGCGGGTCAGGCCCAGGCCATCGAAAATATCCACGGTGCGCAGCAGAGCCAGGTGAGCGATGACCAGGCCGGCCGGGTCGGCCTGGCGGTCAAGCAATTCATCCTGAACAAAGTAGTACCACCAAAAATAAAGTTGGGCCAGGCCCAAACGGTGGCAGAGCTCGGCAGGCACGGGCAGCAGGTCAGATAGCCAATAGGGTAATAAAGCCGCCACCTGGCTGAATTCGCCCTCGGCCAGCGACTCAAACGAGGGCCGGGCGATGGCTTGCAGGGGGGCGGACAGGTTACTGAGCCAGCCTTCAACCTCGGCCAGGATGGACTGGTAACGCTCTATCTCAACCTGGGCCGGGCCGGTCAGGTGTTTGCTGAGAGTGGCTTGATTTTTCAAGGGATAGCTCCAGCGGAATAAGTCCCCTTTTTCCCCACCACGCAGAAAAATACTCGATATTTGTCGGTGGATTGGTGGCTGGAAATTTGATCAAAACCGGCGGCAACCATCATTTGTTGCACGTCGCCTGCCTGGTATAAAGTAAGACGATCCTGTTGGGCGAAACCTTTATTTTCCAGAGACTCTTTGGCCGTGAAACACAGCACCAGCAACCCCTCGTCGGCCAGCACGCGCCGGATTTCGGCAAAAGCCTGGATTGGATTTTGCCAGTAAAAAATGGAATTCACGCTGCAAATTTTGGTAAAGCGCCCATCGGGAAACGGCAACGACTCCGCCGGCGCGCATCTCAGATCGAGTTTACCGGCCTCAAATAAGGCCGGGTATCTTTTTTGGCAGAATGTGACCATCATGGCTGAAACATCAACCCCGGCGACAAATCCGGCGGTGGTCACGCCGGCTATTCGTTCTATCAGGTAGCCGCCGCCAAAGCCTATCTCCAGAACCCGGTCTGAGGGGGTTAAAGCCAGATGCGCAAGGGCAATATCGTTTAAGTTTCTGTTTCGCTTATTCCACAAGCGCGGTAAAACCAGTTTGCCAAACAGACCGGATGGATGGCTTAACTGTCCGGCCAAAAATTTGGTTAGACTCATTTACTCCTCGTTCCCCCAAGAATCATTTTTTTGACCAGTTTTCTACCACTCGTTGCAAGTCGGCCATCTCCGGCTGAATGTGGTATGGCTGCGTGCCGACCAATTTCACGGCCTTCATCGCGCTGGCGATGTCTTTGAGGCCGTTGCCGGTGTTGAGTACCACCATGCGTTCATCCGGCGAGACCAAACCCTGATTGACGGCTTTGACCAGCCCCGCGTAGGCCGTGGCCCCGGCCGGTTCCGCAAACACGCCGCAACCACGCGCCAGGGCGGGAATGGCTTGCAGAATTTCGTCATCCGTAACCGAGAGATAAGCCCCCTCCGTCTCCTTAACCGCGGCCATCGCCTTGAGCCGGTCGCGGGGCAGGCCGGCGCTGATGCTGTCGGCTACGGTTTGGGCCTTGATGGGCGGTTTGGTGAGCACATCTTCGTTGTTTTCCCAGGCTTGCGCCATAAAGTTGCTACCGGCGGCCTGAATGCCCATGAGTTTGGGCATGTGGTCAATCCAGCCCAGGGCCAGCAGGTCTTTGAGGCCCTTGTGCAGCCCGCCGATGATACAGCCATCGCCCACGCTCACAAAAATACGGTCGGGCGCTTGCCAGCCGAGTTGCTCGCAAATCTCAAAGCTGGCCGTCTTTTTGCCCTCGCTCATGTAGGGGTTGTAGCCGGTGTTGCGATTGTACCAGCCGTATTCTTTGGCCGCTTGCAAACACAATTCAAAGGCGTTGTCGTAGGTCCCTTTGACCAGCAGCACGGTGGAGCCAAAAACAAGTAACTGGGCAATCTTGGCCTGGGGCGCGGTTTGGGGGACAAAGATCACATTGGGCTGTTTGACACTGGCGCACAGGCCGCTAAGGGCGGCGGCGGCGTTGCCGGTGCTGGCAGTGGTGATAATTTCTGCGCCTTTCTCTTGCGCTTTGACCACGGCCAGCGCGCTGGCCCGGTCTTTGAAAGAGGCGGTGGGCAGACGACCGTCGTCTTTCACCCACAGGTTTTGCAGGCCCAATTCAGCCGCCAGGCGGCGGGCGCGATACAACGGCGTCCAGCCCACGGTCAGCGGCGGAACGGGCATGTCCGGCTTGACCGGCAGCAAGGGTTTGTAACGCCAGATGGTATAATCGGTGGAGTGAAAGAGGTCGCCGGGGCTAAGACGGCGGCCAATGAAATCGTAATCGTATTGCACGTCAACAATGCCTTCGTCACCGTGATTGGGGCAAACGTAATCAATTTCATCCGGGCGGTAGGTTTGGCCGCAGATGAGACACTTTAGGTTAAGCACATGTTCCATAATCGGTCACCCATCCTATTACATATTTTGTAAGGCGTGGTCCGTGATATTTAATCCGGCGTAATGTGTGTGCCGGTTTTTCCGGTCAGAGCGCGTTCCAGGTTGTCGGGGTTGGAGACGATGGCGTGTTTGCCGCCTTTTTCCAGGTACCAGATGATGGCCTGGATTTTAGGCCCCATGCTGCCTTTGGCAAAATGACCTTCGGCCAGGTATTGTTTGGCCTGCGATACGGTCAGGTGATCGAGCCACTGCTGGTTGGGCTTTTGGTAGTTAAGGGCTACTTTTTCAACCGACGTGCTGATAATAAAGATGTCGGCGCCAATATTTGAGGCCAGCAGAGAGGCGGCATAATCCTTGTCAATCACCGCCGGAACGCCGCGCAGGTTGCCCTCCACATCGGCAATAACGGGAATGCCGCCGCCGCCCACCGCAATCACTACCACCCCGGCCTGGAGAAGTTGCCTGATAGATTCTTCTTCAACAATGCGAACGGGCAGCGGCGAGGCTACTACCCGCCGCCAGCCTCGACCGGCGTCTTCAACCACGTCCCAGCCCTCTTTTTCCTGGCGTAATTTGGCCTGGTCCTCATCCATAAATGAGCCAATGGGTTTGGTGGGGCGCAAAAAGGCGGAGTCTTTAGCGTCAACTTCAACCTGGGTAATCACGGTGACCGCCTGTTTTTTCAGGTTGTAGAGTCTAAATTCATTATAAAGGTTTTGTTGCAGGGCGTAGCCAATGGCGCCCTGGGTGTCGGCCACAATGGCATCCATGGGCACTTCGTGCAGTTCGTGGGCAGCCAGTTCGGAACGACGCAGAATAAAACCAACCTGCGGGCCGTTGCCATGCCCAATCACCACGTCCCAACCATCCCGGATCATTGAAACGATATGGTCGCATGTTTCTTGGGCGGCAATGTATTGGTCGCGCACGGTTTGGTGATATTTGTCTTTAATGAGCGAGTTACCGCCAATGGCAATCATAGCAATTTTGCGGCTCATAGCTTACTCCTTGTATAAAGGTAACAAAGTAGCAAGGTGACAAGTGCAGCATTCAAATGTTACTTGCTATTCTGTTACCCCGTTACTCTGCTACCCTGCTACATCTGCTACCCTGCTACATCTGCTACCCTGCTACATCTGCTACCCTGCTACTCTGATTATCTCATCGTTAATGCCATCACCGCCTTTTGGGCGTGCAGGCGATTCTCGGCCTGGTCGTATACCACCGAATGGGGGCCATCAATCACGCCGTCGGTCACTTCAATGTTGCGGTCGGCAGGGAGGGGGTGCATGTAGATGGCGTCTGCTTTAGCCAGGGCCATGCGGCGTTCGTCGGTGATCCAGTCTTTGTATTTGTCGGTCAGGCGTTTGTCTTCGGCGGGGTCGGTGGTGGTTAGCAGCGGCCCCCAACTTTTGGCGTAAACAATGTCGGAGGCTTTGATGCCTGCGGCAAAATCGTCCATTATTTCAAAACTGCTGTGGTGTTTTTTGGCGTTTTCTTTGGCCTGCTCAATGATGTCGGGCATCAGTTTGAATTCCGGCGGATGGACCAGGCGGACGTTCATGCCGTAGCGCGTCATCAGTAAGATCAGGCTTTGCGGCACGCTGATGGGTTTGGAATAGCTGGAGGCGTAGGCCCAACTGACGGTGATGGTTTTGCCGCGCGGGTCGCCTTTTTTCTCAATGATGGTTTGCAAATCGGCCAAAATTTGAAAGGGATGGTAGATTTCGCACTGCATGTTCAGCACGGGCACGCGGCCGGCCCCGGCCACGCCCCGAATGTATTCGTTGCCCACGCCCCAATCGCAGTGCCGGATGGCGATGCCGTCGCTGTAGCGGCCCACAATTTCGCCAATTTCTTTGGCGGTATCGCCGTGGGCAATTTGGGTGGTGCGGCTTTCGATGAATTGGGCATGGCCGCCCAGTTGGGCCATGCCCGCCTCAAACGAGACCCGCGTGCGGGTGCTGGAAAAGAAAAAGAGCATGGCCAGCACTTTATCGCGCAGGTAGGGGTGGGACTCGCCCAGGGCGCGTTTGCGTTTCAAATCAAAAGCCACGTCAATGATGGTGTCAATCTCTTCACGGGTGAATTCCTGGGTCGTGATCATGTCACGCCCGCGTAAATTGGTTTGCATAATTGATTCCTCCAAAGTAACAAGGTAGCAGGGTTGCAGGTAGCAGGGTAGCAGGGTTGCAGGTAGCAGGGTAGCAGGGTTGCAGAGCAACAGTTTTTTGCTACTTTGCCACCTTGCTACTTTGCCACTTTGCCACTTTGCTACCTTGAAATTATTCCATTGCGCCCAATACCAGGGCCAGCAGCGCCATGCGCATGACCACTCCGTTGAAAGCTTCCTGCCAGTAGCGGGACCAGCGGGTAATGTCAACGTCGGGGGGGATTTCATCCATGCGAGGCAGGGAGTGCAGCAGGATGGCATCGGATTTGGCTTTGCCGGTCAGGAGTTGGCGGGTGATTTTGTAATTGGCCGGGGTCAGGCCCACGTCGCCGCCGCGTTCATCCCGCGCTTTGGTATAATCGGGCTGAACAACCGGCTCTACCAAGATCACATCGGCCTCCGCGATGGCCTGCTCCACGTGTTCAACTTCGTTAAAGTCCAGGCTGTATTGTTCCAATTCGGCCTTGAATTCGTCGGTCAAGGACATATCCGGCGGAGAGACGAAGGTGATGGGGCAATCGAATTGAGTTAACCCGTAAGCCAGGGAATGCATGGTGCGCATGCGCATGTCGCCCACGGCCAGCCAGCGTAGACCGTCAAGGTAGCCTTTTTCTCGATACACGGTGTACAGGTCGGTTAAAATTTGGGTGGGGTGTTCGCCCCAGCCGTCGCCGCCATTAATGATGGGAATTGAGGCCCACTTTGCCGCTTCGTGCGGCGCGCCTTGCTGGAAGTGACGCATCACAATCACGTCGCCGTAATATTCCAGCATTTTAACCGTATCCTTGACGCTTTCCTGGTAAAAGTCGCCGGCGCGGGTCATTTTGGGGTCCGCAAAGCCGGTCACGCGCCCGCCCAAACGATGCATGGCGGCCTCGTGCGCCAGGCGAGTGCGGGTGCTGGGCTGGTAGAAGGCGGTCACCAGAGTCTTTTCGGCCAGCAAATCGGTGTTTTGCCGATTTTCAGCGAAAGGCCGCAATTCGTCGGCCACGTCAAAAACCCGGAAAAATTCGTGCCGTTCAAAATCTTTGAGTGAGAGAATGTCTCTTCCTAAAAAACTACGCATTATTTATGTCTCCTGAATTTAAGATTATTTTATATGATCCGGCTATGCCGTTTCCCGTCGAATCAATCTTAGCCTGAGCAAATCGTCTCGAAAGTAGGAATAGGTTTTAATGACCGGCTCATTATCTTGGTTATAGCCCACTTCGTCAAATGCCAGCAGCGCTGTTTTCCGCCGGGGCAAGTCCAGCGTATCGGCCAGCCAGGCCGGCGCAATCAGGGGCGTAATTTCGCTGAGATAGTAGGTTAAATGCTGCTGGCAGAATTTTAACAAAAACTGGTAGATGGGCCGGCGGAAATCGTCATTGGTGTAGGGCTGGCTAATGATGGCGGTTGGAAGATAGTTCACCGTCAGGGTCACCGGTCTGCCGTCGGCCAGAAATAATTTTTTAACCACTAATACCTTGTTGTCACCAGAAATATGGAGGGTTGCAGCCAATTCGGGTTTAGCCGGCTGTTCCCCAACGCTGAGGATGCGCGTGGACGGCGTGTAGCCGTGCGCTTCGAGCATGGCCTCATAAGTCCATATCTCTTCGAGACGGGTTTTGATCTGTAGCCCGGCCTTATTAACAAACGTGCCCGCCCCCTGCTTGCGATAAACTACGCCTTCCAATTCCAGGCGACTGAGGGCATCGCGGATGGTGGTGCGGCTCACGCCCAGGGCTTCGGCCAAATCCGTTTCGGACGGAATCCGGCCTTCGACGAACTCATCCTCAAGGATGCGTTGTTTGAGGTGAGCTTTGGCCTGTTCGGTTAGAGAGGGACTACGTTTGAGCATGTAAAAAAGTATGATGGTATAGTTGTATGACAAATTGAGATGATACATCCAATCGCTACCCTTGTCAATTTTGTTGCATTTGATATTTTGCCCCTGAATTTAGTGATTAAATATCTTGATTAATATAGGATGCGCCCAGGTTTAATCAGCAGTTAAATTTGGTGTCAAAAAATTGAAGACCAGGTGGCTGTACCTTTTAAACCTAAGTACACCGTTGCATAAATTCGTTCCGGGCAACACACTTGCGCAATGCTGTACTAAGGCTTATTCCTAAGCCTCGTTCTTTTGGAAATAGTACACTTTGGAGTATACTTTAGTTTTGCTGTTTGTCTTTGCCTATCTGATTTTTTAAACGTTTGTAAATTGAACAGGAGCAAGTAAGTGTCAGGTGTCGAGGGTCAAGAGTCAGATATCAAGGTTCCCGGATCGGGTGGGAGGTTAAGATTTTGGTCAGGGATTTACGGGGTGGGGCTGCGTGTTTTGTTTTTCGGATTGTGTTTAGGGCTGATGGGCGCAATTTTCACCCCGGTGGTCATTGCCCAAAATAACACGCCCCGCCTGACTGTTATGGTCGAGGCACTCAACGTGCGCAGCGGCCCCGGCCTATCTTACCCCGTGACCGGTTTGTTAAAACAAGACGACGCGGTAGACGTGATTGGGCAGCACCCGGCCAGCGGCTGGTGGCAGATTCAACTGCCCGACGGCGGCGAAGGTTGGGTGACAGGGGTCTCAACTTACGCGCGCGTCAGCGGCGATACGGCCAACGTGCCGGAGGTTGCGGCTCCCCTGGCAGCGGCAGTAATGGAAACAACCCCGGCCGCGCCTCTCCCGCCCGGCCCGGGCGACGGCACAATTGTTTTTCAGGCCAGCAGCGGCGGCCCCATTTACGCCATTGATGCCGCCGGCAGTAACCTCCGCTACCTGACTACCGGCCTGGACCCGGCCCTTTCGCCCGACGGCCGCTGGGTGGCTTTTACCCGGTGGGATAGCCCGGGATTTGGCGCGTTGGGCAGCGTGTGGGTGATCAAGGTTGACGGCAGCGGCGAACGCCCCATCCTCAGCGGCATTGCCGGAAACCCAAAATCGCCGACCTGGTCGCCGGATGGGCGGCAGCTTGCCTTTAACATGCAACTTGCAGGCGGGCATGGCGAGGAGTTGCGGCTTTGCGGTAAAAGCTCTGTTCCGGCGGGAGCCTATGATATAAAATGGATTGTCTCAGATGACGGCAGAGGTTCATTTTGTTACACCCTTCCGCCGGAGTCCTTTTGGGGGCTGCGGGTGGTGGATGTGACCACGGGCGCGTTTCGAGACTTGCCTCACGATGCGCATGCTTTCTCTCCCGCCTGGGACCCGGCCAATGATTGGCGTTTGGTTTTTGATAGCGAGCGCGGCTTGACCAGTTTAGACATTAACCAGGGAACCGCCTGGCCGCTAACCGCGGATGCGCTGGACCACTCGCCCGTTTTTTCACCCGACGGCCAACGCCTGGCCGTGACCTACTTGCAGCACAACCATTGGGACATCCACGTGTTGAATACCGATGGCAGCGGCCGGATACGGTTGACCGAAACCCCGTTGATCAGTATTGTCGAGCAGCGTCTCCGGGGCGAGGAGCCGCGCATCTGGAACAACGTTTCCGCTACCTGGTCGCCGGATGGCTCGCAAATTGCCTTTTTGTCGGACCGTAGCGGCCAGTGGGACATTTGGGTAATGAACGCGGATGGCAGTAACCAACGTCCATTGTTTCCGGCGGGGACCCTGGCGGGCATTGATTTTCAATATAATGATGTTGACGAACGAATGATTTCTTGGGAACGGTGAAAAATTAGAAACCACGCCAAGATGTTCATCTAATTTCTCATTTCTAATTCCTCACTTCTAATCTCTTTACGGATAGGAACGATATAATGATCCGACGAGTTTTATTTTTAACCATCTTCTTTCTGGCTTTTCTGGCGCTTACCGGCTGTAGCTTACTGCCGCAAAACCAGCGCTCGCAGGCAGTGGTGCAGTTGGGACCAACGCCAACGCCTATCCCTACCCCCATTGTGCCCACCAAACCAACCTACCAGGTGCAACGGGGCGAAGTGGTGGAAAAAGTCAAATTCTCCGGACGGGTGGCGCCGGTGCAGGAAGAAGAACTCTTCTTTCGCACGGCTGGTTGGGTGAGGAACGTCTACATTGAAAGGGATGATTTGGTAGAGACCGGCCAGGTGTTGGCCGATTTGGAAATTGATGACCTGGAAAAAGAGTTGACCTCCAAACTGCTGGACCTGGAACGGGCCGAGTCTATTTTAGCCGAGGCCGAACGCAACCTGGCCACTGAAATTCGCCGGGCCGAGGTTGAAGCGCAAATTGCCCAAATCCGGGTGGAGTCGACCCAGGCCCAAGACCTGACCCCGCGACAGGAGCAGGTGGCCGCCGACCTGGAGAAAGCGCAGCTTGCCTTACAGCAAGCCCAGGCAGATTACGATGAAATTGCCTGGCGCAACGACCGGGCCACGGCTCAGGAAGCCAACAACTTGCAGCAAGCCACCTTGGATTACATCCAGGCCAAAGCCGACTACCGGTTGGCCGTACAGGAAATTGAAAATCAAAAGTACGATATCGCCATCCTGGAACGCGAACTTGAGTTGGCCCAGATTCGGTTAGATGAGTTGGACCAGGGCATTGACCCCCTTCTGAAAAACGATGTGGAACGGGCCATCCTGGATGTGGAAAAATTGAAGGCCGAAATCGCCGACGCCCAAATCATCGCCCCCTTTGACGGCCAGATTCTCTCCGAAACCCTGACCGAGGGACGCGAGGCCACGGCCCGCAAAACAGTCGCCATTATTGCGGATTTAAGTGAACTGGAAATTAGCGCCGAACTCTCTTCAACGCAACTGCAAGACCTGAGCGAAGGGATGCCCGTGGTGGCTACCCTTTCCCGGCGCCCCGGCGAGGAGTGGCGCGGCTCTATCCGGCGGTTGCCTTATCCCTACGGCGGGGGTGGCCGCAGCGAGGGGGCCGAAGAAGAGGACCAATCTACCCGGATCAGGTTGGAGGGTGTTAGTTTTGAGGACCTTGACCTTGAGGTGGGCGATTTGATGTCAATAGAAGTGATTTTGGAGCAGAAGGACAATGTGCTCTGGTTGCCCCCGCAGGCCGTGCGTAAATTTGAAGGACGCGATTTTGTAGTGGTTCAAGATGGCGAATTGCAGCGGCGGGTTGATGTGAAAGTGGGCATCGAAAGCGAAGATCGAGTGGAGATTGAAGAGGGCCTGACCGAAGGCCAGATTGTGGTGGGACCGTAGGAGCTATTACCAATGAGGTTCTTGTTTCGTACCTGGGCCATTTTTGTCGTCGCTCTCAGGCGGCTTTTCTCTCAAAAAGGTTTGAACCTGGCCACTTTATTGGGCCTGGTGGTGGCCATTGCCCTGGCCCTGAGTATCCCCCTGTACGCCGACGCCGTGTACTATCGCATTTTTCGCAAGGAGTTGCAGGAGGCAACAACTTCTGTGGGCCAGGATACCGGACGCTCGCCTTTTGCCTTCATGTTTCGTTATGTTGGCTCCTGGCGCGGCCCGGTGGATTGGGCAGAGGTCCAGCCGGTTGACCAATACTTCGCCCGGTCGGTGCCGCCCATGTTGGGTTTGCCGGAGCAAATTAGAGTGCGGTATTTTAAAACCGATAACTTCCGCATTTTTCCCGAAGAAGACATAGCCTACGCCGATACCAGGGATCCCCTCACCTGGGCCTATTTTGGTTTTGTTGACGGCATCGAGGGCCACATCACCATCCTGGAAGGCAAATTTCCGGCGGTAGCCGATCCAACCGCAAATAGCACCGTTGAGGTGCTGATTTCCGAAGAAATGGCCACAGAACTGGGCTTGCAGGTTGGGGAAACTTATATAACCTTTAACAAGCAGGTGATAGACGAGGTAGAATATACCACCCAAATCCCCATGCGCATCATCGGGGTCTGGCGGGCAACCGACCCCACCGACCCGTTCTGGTTCTATCGGCCCAGCGCCTTGGATACCCTGCTGCTGGTGCCCCCGGAAACTTTTCTGGGGCGGATTGACCCCTATATGGAAAAGGCCATCTACCTGGCTATGTGGTACCTGGTGATGGACGGTTCTGACGTGCATGTTTCGGATGCCGTGCCCCTGCTCTCCCGCATGACGTTGATTGAGCAAAAAACCGCGGCCCTGCTGCCCGGCGTCACGCTTGATGTATCGCCCAAGCAGGCCCTCCAGAATTATTATCGAGCCTCTTCCCAACTTACGGTTCTGCTTTACATTTTTGCCGTGCCGGTGCTGGTGTTGATTTTGACCTTCATCAATCTGGTGGTTGGTTTAGCCGTGGGGCGCAAACATAATGAGATTGCGGTTTTGCGCAGCCGGGGCGCGACCGTGGTGCAGGTTATTGGGATTTCCCTGGTTGAGGGGGTGATCTTGGGCGGGCTGGCCCTGGCCTTTGGTTTGCCCCTGGGCGAGATGATTGCCCAAGTTATGGGCCAGACGCGCAGTTTTTTAGATTTTAGCGCCCAAACCGATTTGCGGGTGGGCATAACCCCCATCACTTTGCACATTGGCTTGGTGGCTGTGGGTTTGGCTCTGCTGGCCCAAGTGATTCCAACGGTTAGCGCGGCTCGCCACACTATTGTTACCTACAAACAGGAACGGGCCCGTTCTTTGCGCCCGCCCTGGTGGCAACGAGCCTGGTTAGATGTGTTGCTGCTAATCCCGGCAGTTTACGGCGCGTATGTGCTGCGCCAGCAGGGTAGTGTGGTGGTGCAATTGGAAGAAGGGGCCGTGGCTAATGACCCCTTTCAAAACCCCCTTCTTTTTCTGGTGCCGGCCTTGGGCATTTTTGCCCTGACCTTATTCTTTATCCGGCTGTTGCCCCTGGTGATGGCTATTTTGGCCTGGATTTTTTCGCACATTGGCGGGGTGGGTATTCTGTTGGCCACCCGGCAATTGGCCCGTTCGCCCGGTCTCTATACAGCCCCGATGCTGTTGTTGGTGCTGACCCTCAGCCTGTCGGCGTTTACCGCCTCGCTGGCCCAAACCCTGGATAATCACCTGTTCGACCAGATGTATTATAACGTGGGGGCCGACATTGGCCTGGCCGACTATGGCGAGAACACCGTGCAGGCATCAGGGCTGTTTGGCGGCGCCGATATTGGTATTGAGGAAGAAACTGAGGCAGAGGAAGAAGAAGCGGGGCCCCAGTGGCTTTTTTTGCCGGTAACCGAATACCTCAAAGCGCCCGGTGTGCTGGCTGCTACCCGGATTGGCAACTATCAAGCCAGCACCCAATTGAGCGGCGGCAACCAAGAAGGGATAATGTTAGGTATTGATCGGGTTGATTTTCCCCGCGTGGCTTTCTGGCGGTGGGATTTTGCCCCTTCGTCCCTGGGGGAGATGAGCAACGCCCTGGCCCTGACCCGCGATGGCGTTTTAATCCCCCGTGAATTTATGAAGACATACCGCCTGAATATTGGCGACACCACCCGGGTGCGGACCATCTTTTACGGCAACCGGCTTGATCTGGATATGAAGATTGTGGGCGCGTTTGACTATTTTCCCACCTGGTATGAAGAAGAAGACGGTCCCCTGTTTGTGGCCAACCTGGACTACTTATTTGAAGAGGCAGGCGGACAATTCCCTTACACTGTCTGGTTGCGCACCGCGCCCGGCGTGGATTACGAACAACTCAAAGCAGATATCACCAATCTGGGTTATACGGTCTTAAATTGGGATATTGCCCTGAGAGAGATTGTTGAGGAGCAGCAAGACCCGGGCCGCCAGGGTTTGTTTGGCCTGCTTTCGGTTGGTTTTGGCGCGGCGGCCCTTTTTACCATCTTGGGTTTTCTGCTTTACGCCCTCTTCTCCTTCCGCCAGCGGTTCATCGAGTTGGGCGTGCTGCGGGCCATCGGCCTTTCGGCCGGTCAAATGGCCATCTTTTTGGCCTGGGAGTTGGCTTTTTTGATTTTGTCCGGCCTGGGCCTGGGCACCGGCTTGGGCATTTTGGTCAGCGACTTGTTCATCCCCTATCTGCAAATTGGCGCCGATGCCGTCTCGCTCACCCCGCCTTTTCTGGTGGAAATTGCCTGGCCCGCCATTTTCCGCATCTATACCATTTTTGGCTTGTTGTTTTTTGCGGCGCTGATCATTTTAACCGCCTTGCTGCTGCGGATGAGAATATTTGAAGCGGTCAAACTCGGTGAAACCGTTTAACAGAGGAAAGAATGTGAAAGGAGTCACGGCTTGCAATGACTAACAGTAAACCTTTACCTGATCAGGCATCTCCGCCTGCTACCGCCTCTCCTCTCTCCTCTGACCTCTCGCCTCTCCCTGTTGATGACCTCGCTCCTCTCTCCTCTGTTGACTCTCCCCTGATCCTCTGCGAGAATCTGGTCAAGATTTACAAGGTAGCCGACCTGGAGGTAGTGGCGTTACAGGGCTTGGATTTGTTGATCCAGAAGGGCGAGTTGATGGGTATTGTTGGCCCCAGCGGCAGCGGCAAGACCTCCTTGATGAACATCCTGGGCGGATTGGATCGTCCCTCGGCGGGGCGAGTGTGGGTGGATGGCAATGATTTGCTCAAAATGTCCGACGTGGCCCTGGACCGTTATCGCCGTTCCAAAGTGGGCTTTATCTGGCAGCAAAGCGCCCGAAACCTTATCCCTTATATGAATGCCCAGGCTAACGTGGAGCTTCCCTTGACTCTGGCCGGAAAAACATTTAGAAAGCGCAAACGGGCCGAAGAGCTGCTGGCATTGGTCGGCCTGGCCGACCGGCGCCGGCACAGCCTGGCCCAACTTTCCGGCGGCGAGCAGCAGCGGGTAGCTATTGCCGTAGCCCTGGCCAACGATCCGGTTTTGCTGCTGGGCGACGAGCCAACCGGCGAGGTTGACTCAAATACGGCTTTGACTATTTACGATACCTTCAAAACCCTCAACCGCGAACTGGGCCTGACCATCTTGCTGGTCAGCCACGACCCCACCATTGCCCGCCACGTAGAGCGCGTAGTGGCTATCCGGGATGGCAAAATGGCTACCGAAACCGTGCGCCAGGCTGCCGCCACGTCTGGGGCCAATGGCAATGGCGAGCCTGGGGAAGAAGTTGAAGAAGGGGAAGAGGTTTTTGAAGAATTGGTTGTGCTGGACTCGGCGGGACGGTTGCAGGTGCCCAAAGATTACCTGGAGCAATTCAGTATCAACCGCCGGGTCAAGCTGGAAGTCACCGCCGAGGGTATCCTCATCAAGCCGGTGGCCGAAACTGACCGCCGGAAAGTTGAAGATACTTCTGCCATTGACGCGTTACTAGAGGCCTCCAAAAAGCGGGGGCTGCGCGGTCTTTTCCATCGCCTGCGGCGGGACAAGAAGAATTGAGCGTGATAGAAACTATGGCCAAAACCAAAACAACAGCAGAAACTGAAAACGGTTACGTTATTAAAGCCAAAGATTTGTGGCGTATTTACAAGAGCGGCATCCAGGAGGTGCAGGCGCTGCGCGGGGTTGACCTGCAAATAGAACCGGGCCATTTTGTGGCCCTGGTGGGACGTTCCGGCAGCGGCAAAACTACCTTGCTTAATATTGTGGGCGGGCTTGACCAGCCCTCCAAAGGCAAGGTGAGCGTGTTTGGTCGAGAATTATCCGGCATGAGCGAGCGCAAACGCACCCGCTGGCGGCGGGAACAAATCGGCTTTATTTTTCAATCGTTTGGCTTGTTGCCTACGCTCTCCGCTTATGAGAACGTGGAGCTTATGCCCCGTATTGCCGGGATGCGAGCCAAAGAGCGCAAAGAACGGTCTCTATATTGCCTGGAATTGGTTGGCCTGAAAAAATGGATGGATCACCGTCCCTACGAAATGTCCGGCGGCCAGCAGCAGCGAGTGGCCATTGCCCGCGCCCTGGCCAACAAACCCAAACTCATCCTGGCCGACGAACCCACCGGCGAGTTGGACACCTCTACTGCCCGTGAAATCCTCACCCTCTTCCAGCACATTGTGGCCGAAGAAGGCATCACCATGTTGATGGTTTCGCATGATAGTCTGGTGGATGAATACGTGGATCAGGTGCTGCGTTTGAGAGACGGGCAGGTGGTTGAAGCCTAAGGTCTGGTGGAAGGAACAAGGAATGGACTGGGGTGATTTATTAGAGGCATCGCAAAAAACATTGAGCTTGATCTGGCTAGTGGTTTGGTTGCTATTTAGCGCGTTTATCTCCGGCTGCGGCCTGATGGCGGCGCCCACTGCGGAAATTGATCCGGTGACCATCACCTTTGTTTACCCGGCAGTAGACGAGGGTTATTACGAACCCCTGGTCCAACAATTCAACCAAAGCTATCCCCACCTTACGGTTGAACTGAAGCGCGTGCCGTTTGACCGATTGGACGACCTTGCCCCTGATGAGGCCGATATTTTTTTGGTGTATGACTACCTGGTCTACCAAATGAAACAAGAGGGCGACATTCTGGATTTGAGTCCGTTTATAGAACAAGATGATGTTTTTGATCAGGCCGATTTTTATCCCGGTACGGTCGAAATGCTCTCCAGCGAAGGTAAACAGTGGAGCATTCCCGCCGGTGTGGATGTGGGCGTAATGTATTACAACCGGGATCTGTTTGACCAGGCCGGTATCCCTTATCCCGGTCTGAACTGGACCTGGGATGATTTCCTCAATAGCGCGGTGGCAGTGAGCAACCCCGAAGCCGGCATCTATGGCTATATTACCACCGGCTCAACCATGGACCCTTCATATTTTGACGCCATCTTTTTTGTCTATCAGCACGGGGGCAAAATTGTTGACGATCTGCAATCTCCCACCCGGCCCACCTTGAACGACCCCTTGACTATTGAAGCTTTGGAATGGTACACCAAACTATATACTGAATATGATGCAGCCCCGACGCCTCTGGAGGCGCGCAAAGCCTTTAGGGGCAATCCCCAGTACGCCCTGTACGAAGGGCTACGTAACGGTAAAGCAGGCATGTGGATTGGCGTTCTTTCTGACCGGGGCGGGCTGACCTGGCCGATAGAGTGGTTTGTTAATTGGGGCATGGCCCCTTTACCCCGCGATGCCCAGGCTATCACCCAAGTTTCGGTTGAGGGGTATGTCATCTCTTCCCAAACGGAAAACATTGAGGCCAGTTGGCAGTGGATTTCTTTCCTCAGCGGGCAAATGCCTGGTCGTTTGATGCCGCCGCGCCGGTCGCTGGCCGCATCTGCCGCTTATGAGCAGCAGATGGGCAAAGAAATTGCCGCCGTCACGCGCGCCTCAATGGAAAGTGCCGTGGTGGTGTCGCCCGAAGTAGGGGAGGAATTGAACGACATCATTGATATCTTTGGTCAGGCCGTTGATGATATGGTGAACGAACGTTTTTCTCCGATTGATGCGCTAAATTGGGCCCAACAAGAAGCTGAACTGAAGATGGGGCAGTGACCGCCCGGTGATTAATTCTCTCCCCGTTTACGTATAACCCTATACGTAACACCTTGAAACCGATGCTCTAAAGCCAAAGGAGAGAAATTCATCATGTTGCGCCAATCCCTTTCATTCTCTCTCGTTGTCACTCTAGGTTCTTCTATTGGGACTGCATGCGGGGACAAGGTCACATTATTCTCTGCGCTTACCATCATTTTGAGGACCCGCCTACCTATCGAGATCACCACATTGGCTTTCGAATTATAATACAGGCTGATCAAAAATGACCGACATCCATGCTCTTATCCAACGCTGGCAGGGCGGCGACCAACGGGCCGCCGAGGCGTTGTACAACTATTACCGTGACCAAACCTTCCGTTTGGCTTATGGTTTGTTGAGCCATCCCGCCGACGCCGAAGAAGCGGCCCAAGATGCCTTAACCTACGCCCTCACCAATATTCGGCGCTATGACCCTCAGCGAGCCAGTTTTAGCACCTGGCTGCACACCATCACCGTCAGTCGCTGCCGAGACCAGCAGCGACAGCGCCGCCGCTTCCTGGGCCAGTTTTCTTTGACAGCCTGGCTGCAAAAAGGCGGCGATGTCTCCAGCCCCGACCCCGGCCAGGAAGAGCAATTGGTAACCGCAGAGATGCATGACGAAGTATTAGCCGCTGTACAAAGTTTAAGCGCTTCTCTCCGAGAGGCGGTTCTGCTGCGCTATTGGGCCGGGCATACCTACCGGGAAATGGCTGACATTCTGGACTGCCCGGTGCCTACCGCTCAATCCCGGGTGCGTCTGGCCTATCAACGATTACGAGGTATCCTTGCTCCAGGCAGCCTGGCCGATTTGAGCAGTATAGAAGAGGAGCGGGTGTGATGACAATCCATTTGACCCAAGAACAACTCATTGGCTATATTCACCAAACGCTCACCGATGCTGAGCGAGAAGAGATAGACCGTCACCTGGCCGAATGTGCTCAATGCCGGGGACTTTTGACCGACCATGAGACTACACAGCGTCGTATTCACTATGGTTTGATGAACGGCTTGCGCAAAGTGCAGCCCTCGCCCCAAATGTCCTTTGCGGCGATTGCGCCTGGCTTGAAGCGAAGGTGGAGCGGCGGATTCATACTGCCCTGGACGGTGGTCGAGCAACCACTTTCGGGTGCTTTGACCCTGGTTATGTTGGCCGCCCTGGTGTTGGGTCTCTTTTTTATCTTCACGGGCAAAACGCCGCCTCCGGAAACCAGCGTTGCCGGAAGCATGTTTCGCGGCAATCCGCAGCATACCGGCGCCTATAATGTGGAGGTTGCTCCATCGTTGGGTAAAGTGGCCTGGTTGTTTGACACCGACGACAGAATTTGGACTTCCCCGGCCGTAGCTGATAACCTGGTCTATTTCAGTAGCATGAATGGCCACGTTTACGCCCTTAACAACCAGACCGGCCAATTGGTGTGGAAACAAGCCACCGGCGGGGCGTCGTTTTCCTCGCCAGCGGTGGTGGAGGGGCTGGTCTATGTTAGCTTTGACAGTCATCTCTATACGCTAGATAGCCAAACCGGGCAAAAAAGGTGGGGTTTCAAAACTGAAGGCTATTGGACAGATTCCCCCCCCACGGTGGCCGATGGCCTGGTTTATTTTGGCTCCGGCCCTTATCTTTATGCGCTGGATGCTCAAACCGGGCAAAAAAAGTGGAGT
>JAFGDY010000250.1 GCA_016931895.1 Anaerolineae bacterium | reverse complement strand
CATTAAAAAAGATGATTATTCCGTCCGGGCCAAACCAGGGCAAAACCAGCCCCTCGGTCAACAATCCACCGGCGATCATCGCCGTCAAGCCAACGATTGAACCAACGGAGAGATCAATACCGGCCGTAAGAATGACAAACGTCATCCCTATACCCATGATGGCGTTAACAGCCACTTGCTTGGCAATGATAATGATGTTGGCCGGCGCCAAAAATCCGTCTACCAAAATAGTAAAGGCTGCCACGACTAAAATCAGCGCGATAAAAGCGCGGGCCTGCAAAAGATACGCCTGAATATCTGTACGCGTAAGATTTCTTTTTTGTTTACTGGGTACTACTACTGCATTAGCTTGACTCATGTTGTCCTCCATTATTTCCGTTTTCTTTCATGCCATGTCCTACACCGGAGGCCGCAACCAGGGCTTCTTCCGTGGCCTCTTGCCTGGAAAACTCACCCGTGATCAGGCCCTTGGACATCACCAAAATGCGGTCGGACATGGCCATGACTTCTTTCAATTCAGATGAGACAAAGATGATACCCAATCCTTCGGCAGCCAAATTGGACATAATCTCAAATATTTCAGACTTTGCGCCCACATCAATGCCGCGGGTCGGTTCATCCATCATCAGGATTTTGGGGTCGGTCAGCAACCCTTTGGCTACAATCACTTTCTGTTGGTTCCCGCCGCTCAAAGACGTAATGATTTGTTGCGGGTTAGACACTTTTAGCGACAAATCCTTGATCAGGGTATTGACACTTTCCGCTTCTTTTTTACTGGAAAGATAGAACCCGTTCAGATATTTTTTCAGGCTGGCCAAAAGCATATTATCGGCCACCGACATGGTTTGCACCAGGCCCTCACGCTGCCGGTCTTCGGGAATGAGGGCCAGCCCCAAACCAATCCGTTCGGTAACAGCATCCCCTTTTCTAAGCTCTCTCCCTTCCAGCCAAACTCTGCCGGTGGCTTCCGGGCGTAGACCAATTAAACACTCCGTCAATTCCGACCGTCCGGCACCCATCAAGCCAATAATGCCCAGAATCTCGCCGCGCCGTAAGGAAAATGAAACATGATCCAGAGTATAACCACCCCCCAAACGCGGCAGGGTCATATCTTCAACCCGCAGTATTTCCTCACCAATTTCCTGATTATGCTCATGGAAAAAGGTGCTGGCCCGACTGCGCCCCACCATTCTCTCAACAATCCACGCTATCGATGTTTCCGAGGCAGGTCTTTCGGCCACTAACTTGCCGTCGCGTAAAACAGTGATGTAGTCGCCAATTTGCAGTAGCTCCTCCAATTTGTGCGAAATATAGATAATGGCCACCCCTTGTTCCTTGAGTTCATTAATAACCTCAAACAACACTTCCACTTCCGAGGTGCTCAACGCCGAGGTCGGCTCGTCCATAATCAGAATTTGAGCGTCTTGGGCCAGAGCCTTGGCGATTTCAACAATTTGTTGATGCCCAATGCGTAAATTCGACACCAGGTCGTCCGGCTCAATCGGCTGGCGCAGGCGTCCAATCAATTCTCGCGTTTGTTGTTTTTGAGCTGCCTGATCAATCACCACGCCTTTAACAATTTCACGGGCCATAAAAATGTTTTCGGCGACGTTCAGATTGGGGAACAAATTCAACTCTTGAAAGATAATGCCAATCCCGTGACGGGTGGCATCCATGATGGATTTAATATGGATTTCTTCCCCTTCCAATAACAACCGGCCCGAAGTGGCTTGCTCAACCCCGGCGATGATCTTCATCAAGGTTGATTTTCCCGCGCCATTTTCGCCAACCAGCACATTGACTTTGCCGCGATAGACATTAAAATTTACATTGTCCAGGGCTACTGTGCCGGGAAATACCTTGGTGATCTTCTCGGCGTGCAGGATAATATCACCATTGGCAGCGGCCGGCGATGTTGCTTGCCCAACCTGAGTATTTGCTACGTCAGTCATAACTAACCTCCAACTTCAAGCTGAACCGGAACGATGATCACTTCAGACACGTCGATAGCAGGCGGTTTATTGAACGTGGGGATCGAAAACGCTCCGGCAAAGGAAACATCCTGTCCCTGCAAGCTGGCCGGATCAATATCTTTAAGTCCCCCAAGAACCAATTTGTTTATTTCTCTGCCGGCTTTGCCAAACTCTGTCTGGTCCTTAAAATCGGAGTCGTCAAACGTAATACCCGATATATCCCGCACCGCGGTTTCAGCGGTAGGGATGCGGGGGCCGGTATACAGTTTAACCTTAATGGGGCCATTGTAATCATTCAGAGCCAGTTCCACGGTTACGTAACGCGCTTCGGTGTCCGCGCCAACAACCTTGCCTTTACCCTTAACCTTAAAAACATGAGACTCGCCCTCTGTAGTAACCCCATACTGATCGGCCACATCCTGTAGATTGTCTTTGGTGGTTATGCCTGAAGAGTCGGCTTGAATTGCGCCCAACACGGTTGATATATCAATCCCCTCGTCAACAATGCCCGAAACAATGCCCGGCCATCTATTGGCAGCGTACACTTCGGGGTCAAAGACACCCCCTCCGGCAATAACGGTTGCTTCAGGTATAGATACAACTTTGTAAGGCGCGCAAGCCGAAAGAACCATCATCAGGATTATGACCAGAACCCCCATTACCCTATAACTGTAAATAAATGTGGTTTTTAAATCAGATACTTTAAATTTCTTCTCCATTGCACATACTCCTACTAAATTAAATTACTTTTTTTATTCCAGAAGAAAAAGATCATGCAACCTTCCGCTACTCTCCTCATCTAGCAACGCAGCCGCCGTAAACCGATCCGTGATGAGAACATTGATCCACCCCCCGGCCAATGCTCCGCGAATAGCGTTATGCTTTCTTCGTCCACCGGCAATACCCACACAACGATCAACGCTTTTCAACTGCTCCAAATTCATCCCTATCACCCGCTCATTAAGCGGGGTGACAACCGGTTCACCCACCTGATCAAAAAACCGCAGACAGACATCCCCTACCGCGCCATGTTGCCGAAGCATATTCAATTCATCGGGCGAGAACACGTTACCGCTGCTGGCCAGCAAATGAGAAGGTTCCACCGAACCAATCCCCACCAGGGCCAATGTGACCTGATCAAACATAGCCAGGGATTCTTTAACAAACTGGTCATCCAATAAAACCCGCATACTGTCTGCCGAACCTACAACGCCGGGCGCCGGCAAAAAGGCCGCTTCACCATTCACCAATGTTGCCAATCGGCCCGTGAGTCGGGCTGCATGTACCTCTGCGCTGGGGTTGCCAACCCCGCCGAGAATTTGGATAACCCGGGCTTCAGTTGAACGAGATAGGGGATGCATCGCGTCAACCATGCGCAACAAGGTTCCACTCCAGGATGAAATCCCAATAGTTTCTTGCTGCTTTAAACTGGTTTCCAGATAATAAGCAGCGGCGGCACCAATCTCGCGGATGGGATCATCATCATTGGAACAATCAACCACAACCGCGTCTTTCAGGTTATAAAAGCTCCGTAATTTCTCTTCCAATTCCGGATAAGCGCCGGGCGGAATGCTGATAACGGTGCGGACAATTTCTTCCCTCTTCGCCCGCTTTAACAAACGAGAAACTGTGGCCTGGGAAAGGTCTAACTGCTCGGCAATTTCAGATTGTTTCAGGCTGCGCTCGTAATAAAGGTGAGCAACCTTGGTAATCAGGCGTATTTCATCAATACGTGCCATTAATTTTGCTCCTTTTATCTAATCAGACTTTGATCAGATTATATTCCAGGATCAAAAGAAACGCGAGCAATTGCTTGCTGCCACCCTGCGTAAAGTTCAGTTCGTTCCGAATCCGCCATGTGGGGTTCAAAACTATCGTGCGGGCGAGGAAGTTCGGCAATTTCCGCTTCCGATTGCCACACGCCGGTGGCCAATCCCGCCAGGTACGCCGCGCCCAGAGCCGACACGTCTGCCGATGAGCTGCGGCGGATGGGGCAATTGATAATATCCGATTGGAATTGCATCAGTAGATTATTCCGACTGGGGCCGCCATCGACCAGTAACATCTG
>JAFGDY010000249.1 GCA_016931895.1 Anaerolineae bacterium | reverse complement strand
TTGACGGATTCCTCGGTAAAGAGCTGCTTTTGAATAAAAATTAAAGCTGTAAAAATCTGCTCGTTTCTTCAGGACTAAGGTTTGATTTGGATTCCTTTTGTCCGGGAGAGCGGCAGGCTCACAGTTCGCCAAAAACCACCCGCCCTCGGGTGGTTTTTTTATCTCCGGCCACGGTTAAAAGGAACCGTGGCCTTTTTGATTCAATCTAAAAAACAGGAGTTGACCCATGCCTAAAAATCATCGCAAACAGTTCAACAAATCGCCACCCCGCACCAATTGGGACCCGGTAGCCGATTGGTATGCCGGCTGGGTGGGCAAAGACGGCAGCCAACACCACCGCAAACTGGCCATTCCAATTGTGCTGGAATTGCTGGACTTGCGACCGGGGATTAAAATTTTAGAAGTAGGCGCGGGCCACGGTGTGCTGGCCCCGCATATTGCCAAAGCCGGGGCCAAATATACCGGCGTGGATGTCAGCAAAAAATTACTGCGGCTGGCGCGCCGGTATCATGGCCAGCAGGGGCGTTTTATTTTGGGCGATGCGCGCCGGTTACCCACCCTGCGTCAACTCCGGCCCGCAGAGTTTGACGCGGTGGTGTTTATGCTCAGTTTGCAGGATATGGAATCGCTGCCCTCGGTTTTAAAGTCGGCCAGTTGGGCCTTAAAACCCGGCGGCTGTATGGTGCTGCTGCTCACCCATCCCTGTTTTCGTGTGCCCCGGCAGAGCGGTTGGGGTTGGGATAAACAACGCCGGTTGCAGTATCGCCGGGTTGATCGTTATTTGACGCCCTTACGGGTCCCCATGCATGCTTATCCGGGCAAACAGGCAGGCGTGACCCTCAGTTTCCACCGCCCTTTGAGCGAATACATCAACGGCCTGGCCGCGTGCGGCTTGTTGTTAGAGCAAATGAAAGAAATTCCCACCTACAAAGTCCATGCCGCCGAAACGCATGCCCCGGCTAAAAATCTGGCTAACCAGGAAATCCCGCTTTTTTTGGGCCTGCGGGCGCGGAAAGTGAGTTCATAAAGACGGAGGGCGACGAACGGCCAACGAAGAACGACCAACGAAGAACGACGAACGACGAGACTGGTTACCGGTCATGTAACTGCTCACCTGCGTCGTTTCGAGCGCCTGCCCTGGGCGCAGTAAATGGGCCATAGGCCGAAAAATCCCTATGGCGTGACAAGTAAAGAAGCGTTTGATTGTTCTGGCCAAAGATTTTATGTAAAAAATAACCTCTTGGGGATTTCGTGCAAAGTTTCTTTGCCTAAAAGTTCCTTTGTCTATCGATTGAAATGACATGGGTGAACCGTTACCTGGCCGTTGATCCCTGGTCGCGTTGGTCGTTGGTCATTGGTCGTTCGTCGTCTTTCAAGGTCACCTTTTTCTCCAAATTTGGCTCTTATAAACAGAGAGTTATGATATAGCCCAAACGGAGAGTACGATGCAGGAAATTGAATCGTTAGTTGGGTTGATCCAATCCCCTGAGGCCGGTTTAACCCAAAAACACGAAGCCTTTGGCCAGTTGGTCGGGCGTTTTCAGGATATGGCCTATGGCTGCGCTTACGTGGTGTTGGAAGACGCCTATTTAGCCCAGGATGCGGCCCAGGAAGCCTTTATCGCGGCTTATCAAAACCTGGGGCAGCTTTTAGAACCAAAAGCATTTCCCGGTTGGCTGCGGCGCATTGTGCTAAGCCAATGCCACCGTCTGACCCGCGGCCGGCAGATGCCGGTTCAGTCCCTTGATCCAACTGCCGACTTAACTTCGGCGCAGCCGGAACCCCCGGCCACGTTTGAGCAGCAAGAACTGCAAAACCAGGTGCAGGCCGCGCTCAATGCTTTGCCGGAGCGCCAACGGATAACAATGGTCTTGTTTTACATCAGCGGCTATTCTCAAAAGGAAGTGGCCGAATTTTTAGAAGTATCCGTGCCGGTGGTCAGAAAAAGGCTTCAACGCGCCCGCGATACCCTGCGCCACACAATGGTTGAGTTGGTCCGCGATGAACTGCAAACAGCTCGCCCCTCCAACGACAACCAGTTTGCCCGGTCGGTGCAGATTGCTACGGCCCTGGAGACGGCGGCGCTGGAAAGCCAATTGGCCACGCTGGAAACGCTTTTGTTTGAAGGGGTTGAGGTTAATGCCCGGGGCCGGGATGGACGGACTCTGCTGCACTGGGCCGCCCAACGAGGCCATTTGGAGGCCGTAAAATTACTCCTGAAAAATGGCGCAGACCCAACTGCCACAGATAAGCTTGGCCAAACGCCCCGGCAGTATGCCCTGGAACAGGATCATCAAGAGGTGGCCCGCCTGCTGGACCGGTTTGGTGGGGCTTGGGAGGCCCGGCCGGCAAACAAGCAATTGTTTGCCCAACTGTTCCAGCCGGCCCGGGATATGGAACTGGTGGCTTCAGAGAGTCAATTTGCCACCCTGGAAGTGTTGTTAACCGACGGCTTTGACGTTAACACCCGGGATAAAAATGGGCAAACTTTGCTGCACTGGGCCGCGCAGAAAGGCCATCTGGAAGCGGTGGAGCTACTCCTGAAAAACGGGGCTAAGCCAAACATCAAGGATGAAACCGGCCAAACGCCTTTGCAGCGGGCAGAGGAAAAAGACTACCGGGAAATTGTTGATTTATTGCGCCAATATGAGGAACGGGTTTAAGACTATGGACGATGCCAAACTCAAGCCTTTGTTCACAGAGCCGGACACCCTTGTGGAACGGCTGCGGAACCACCTGAAAACATTGGAAGACCAGCTCTATTTTTTGACCCGCCAAGACCGGGCGGTGGTGTTGGCCTACCTGGCCCAGCTGGACGCCGCCTGGCGCTTGTATGAAACGTTAAAAGAAAACGGCGAAGGAGGAGAGATTTTAAGGTTTAAAATCCTGCAAAAACATGTGCTGGCCAAAGCCGCGCCGCTGCTCAAAATTTTAGGCGGGCCTGAGAACTTGAAATTGGTTCGGCCGGCGGAAACCTTGCCGACCGAGCAGCCCTGGTGGTTCTTTGACCGGCACGTGGCCCGCCAACGGGCGTTACGATGGCGGCGGGTCGCCAGGTGGGGCGCTCTGCTGGTGGCGGTGGGGTTGGGCCTGGTGCTTTTATTCAACACCGTGCTCAAGCCTGATCCGGCGGTGGCGTTCCGCATGCGGCATTACAACGACGCCCTGACCCTGGCCACGGAAAACCAGGATTACGCCGGCGCTCTGTTTGAAGTTGAACAGGCGTTGAGCGTAGCCCCCAATGATTCTGAGTTGTTAACTTTTAAGGGCGTTTTGCTGGCCCAGCTTGACCGCGCGGCTGAAGCAGACCCCTTATTTGAGCAGGCCACCGCCCTGGCGGTTGAGCCGGAGCAAACGTTGGTGCTGCGGGGACAATATTTGCGGCAACTCAATCACCCGGAAAGCGCCCTGACCCTGACGCAACAGGCCCGGGCCATCAACCCGGAATCTGCCGAGGCCTGGTTATTGGCCGGACAGATTTATGCCGATCTGGGTTTGTATCCGCCCGCGCACGACTCGTTATCTCAGGCCGCCGCGTTGGCCCTGGCCCAGGATAAAGTTGAACTGTATGTGCTGGCCAAGGCCAATCTGGCCTATCTTGGCCAGGGCGCCGGTTTGGAGCCTTGAACTCAAAAACCGGCTCAGCGATATATCCCGCTTTGCGCCAAGCAAAAAGGCGAGGAGGGTTTCCTCGCCTTTTTGGGTTCAGAACAGGATGCGTCAGGCGGCGCTTTCAGCCTCGCCTTTACCTCGGGGGATTTTGACTTTGCTTTGCAAGTTAGACATTTGTTGTTGAAGTGCGCCCATTTGCTCTTGCAGTCCGGCCAGTTGGCCTTCAATGGTTTGCCTTGCTTGCATGTAGCCTTCTTCAGCCCGGCCTTTGAGTTCAAGGCTTTTGTCTCTAATCTGGGCGCGAGTCTCCTCGCCGGATTGAGGGGCCAGCAGCAAGGCCAGGGTTGCCCCCACCAGGCCGCCAATCACTAAACCGGCAAAAAATTCTGCACCACCACTTCGGTCTGACATACTTATTGCTCCTTTCTAAATTTATTGGATTATGAAATGTTAAACGTTTGGCGCTACAAATCTTAGCGTCGGAATAAAGAACGGAAGATAGCCTTTATCGCCGAAACCGTACTGACGGTGGTGATGACGGGTTGGACCGCGCGGTCGCTCAAAAAAGTGGCGGTGCCGCGGATGGTGCCCGTGGTTTCTTGTAATTTCGTCAGCATTGGTTTGATTTCCCGGTCAAGCAGTTGCACCAGGTCATTCACTTTGATCACCAGATAAGCAATAATCACAATCAGGGCAATCAGCAGGAGGATAATAACAAAAACGCCGAGGCCCAAATAGATAATGAAAATATCGCGTAAGAGGGGGGTGTGTTCCCAAAAGAAAAGGCCCACCCCAATGCCGCCGAAGAGGAGAATAACAATTACGGCGGCAATGATTCCGTAAATAAGCGGGCGTTTATCCGTTGGCTCCGGCGAGAGTTCAGGATATTTGTCGGTAAGATCGGCCTGATTATTTTGATTTATTTCTTGGGGCATGGACGCTGTCTCTTTTCGTTAAAGAGTTTGATTCTATTGTACCATGAAACCTTGTTTTTTAAGAAATAAATCATTTAATTTTAAGCCAATATATTAAAAATAGACAGCCCCAGCCAACCAGGGTGGCTTCGACAACATGAATGGGGCCAAGCAAAAGTAAATCCACGCCCAGCACATCCCCCAATATCTGGCCCAGGCCAAAACCGATGACGCCGGTCAGAAGATAAACGGGTAAATCCAGCGCGGTTTTTCCCCGCCAGAGATGAAAGAGCGTGCCGTAAATAGCCCCAATCAGGGCTGAAAGTAGAAAATAAGGCGGCATTATGAAATAATTCCTCCCCCCAACACTTGTTCGCCCTGAAAAAAGACGACAGCCTGGCCCGGGGTAATATCACGCAGGGAGGCGGTAAAGGTCAGGTGGGCGCGCGCGTCGGGGAGGGGGGTCAAGGTGGCCTCAACTTCCGGCGCTTTGTAGCGAATTTTGGCCGTGATTTGGGCCGGCGAGGCAGGCGGTTGCCCCTGAATGTAAGTCACTTGCTGCGCCGTCAATTCCTGCCGGCCCAATTCGTCTGCCGTGCCCACAATCAGGCTGTTGGCGGCGGTATCTATCCTTAAAACGTACATCGGTTGGGGCGCGCTAAGCCCCAGGCCCTTGCGCTGGCCAATAGTGTAAAAAGCCAAACCCCGGTGCCGGCCTAACTGCCGGCCGGCAGTGTTGAGAATAGGGCCGGGCTGCGCCGTCTCCGGGGCATGGCGCTGCAAGAACGAGCGGTAATCCCCATTTCCCAAAAAACACAAATCCTGGCTATCGGGCCGGTTGAAAACGGGCAGTTTTTTGGCTTCCGCAATTTGCCTGATCTCATCTTTGGTATAATGGCCCAGCGGCAGCAAGATGCGGGCCAAACGTTCCTGGGTCATGGTGTAGAGCACATAACTTTGGTCTTTGCCGGGGTTAAGGCCTTTGAGCAGTTGGTACGCGCCATTTTGAGTTTGCCGCACGCGGGCGTAGTGGCCGGTGGCCAAATAATCGCCGCCCAGGCCGAGCGCCTCATTAAGCAGATGGTTGAACCGAATGTCTCTATTGCACACGATGCAGGGATTAGGGGTAATTCCTTGCGTGTAGCCATCAATAAAAAAATCCACCACCGTTTTTTTAAAAATATCTTTGTAATCACGCACGTAAAAGGGAATATTCAGGATGTCGGCCACCCGGCGAGCATCGGCCACAGCCCCGGGCGTGCAGCAGCGATTGGCCGCGTCGCCTGGCTCAGCCCACAGGCGCAGCATCAGCCCCACCACGGTGTAGCCCTGCTCAACCAGCAGGGCCGCCGCCACCGAACTGTCTACGCCGCCGCTCATAGCTACCACAACGGTTTTTGGAGAAAGGTTATTACTGTTTGTAGTCATTTTTGAATCAGAGGAGCAGGGTAGCAGGGTAGCAGACTACTTTGCATCCTTGCTACCTTGCCAGTTGTCTTACTTTTTCAATGATATTCGGTAATAGATTTAGCACGGTTTTAATGTCTGCGGCGGTAGTTTGTTTGCCCAAGGTCAGGCGGAGGGCGCCCAGGGCTAATTCGTGCGGCAGGCCCATGGCCGTGAGCACGTGACTGGGTTCGGGCATGCCCGTGGTGCAGGCGCTGCCGCTGGCGGCCTGAATTCCGGCCATGTCCAGGTGCATCAAGATGGCGTCGGCGGCGCAGTTGGCAAAAACAAAACTGGCGTTGTTGGGCAGCCGTTGAGTAGGATGGCCCGTTAACCGGCTGTGGGGGATGGTGCGCAAAACGCCCTCAATCAATTGGTCGCGCAGCGTGATCAGGCGCTTGTTCTCTGCAACCCGATTGCTCTGGACCAACTCCATGGCTTTGGCCAGGCCAACAATGTAAGGCACATTTTCGGTGCCGGGCCGCCGGTTGTTTTCGTGACTGCCGCCGGTGAAGGGCGGCAGCAGCGGCGTATGTTGCCGTACGTAAAGCAGGCCCACTCCCTTGGGCGCGTAGATTTTGTGCCCCGAAATTGCCAGCAGGTCCACTTTGAGCGCGTCTACGGCCAACGATTCATAACCCGCGGCCTGAACCGCATCTGTATGAAACGGAATGCCGCGCTCCTGCGCCAGCGCGCCAATTTCGGCCAGCGGCTGGACGGCGCCCATTTCGTTATTGGCGTAAATAACGCTGATGAGGACGGTGTCGGGCCGGATGGCTGCGGCCACGTCGGCCGGGTTGACCAGGCCGTTTGGGTCAACCGGCACCATGGTTTGCTCAAAACCAAATTTTTGGCATAACTGGTTGATGGTGTGGCCCACGGCGTGGTGCTCAATGGGCGTGGTAATGAGGTGCTGGCCCTGGCCGGCCAGTTTTTTGGCCCAGGCTACGCCGCGGATAGCCAGGTTGTCGCTTTCGGTGCCGCAGGCTGTAAAAACAATTTCTGGGGGCGAGCAGCCCAAAATGTCGGCCACCCGGCGCCGGGCGTCGTCAAGGGCGCGGGCGCTGGCCCGGGCCTGTTGGTGCAGGCCGGAAGCATTGCCGTAAATTTGGTTAAAATAAGGCAGCATCGCCTCGATGACCTGCGGGTCAACAGGAGTTGAGGCGGCATGGTCTAAATAGATGGTCGGTTTAGTGGTCATATTAATAACAAACCCTGAATAGCCAAGATCAAAATATATCCGCCGGCGCAGATCGCCAGAAACGTATCGTACAATCTGCTCCAAACAGGCCCCACCCTTTCGCGCCAGATGAAAACCGTAACCCCAATGAGACCCAGGGCCAGCGGCAGCAAGATCACGGGCAAAAACAGAATGGGCCGGGCCGCCGCGGGCAGGGTGTAGACGGCTAAATAGGTGTTCTCAAAAAATAGAACGTAGCCCACAAAGCCGGTCAGCCCGGCGGCAAAAATAGCGGCGGTGAACCCAAATACCAGGGCCAGCAAACGACTGATCCGGCGCAGTCTTTTTTGTTTGGCCGTTAACGCCGGTTTTTTCTCCAAGATAATGTTGACCAAAAAGCCAATAGGCCAGATGATAAAGGCCGATAAAACACCCAGTAAAAAGAGGCCGGCGATAATTGTTTGGACAAGATAAGGGGCGTCAAATCTGGCAACTTTATCCAGCAGGGGCAGCGTAATGGCCGAGGGCGGCACTACCGGGGCCGGGGTGAGGCTGTTCAGGCAGGCGGCGTTGGGTTTGGCCGTTGGCGTATCCAGGAAATCTTGCACAATTTGATTGATACAGTTGTGGTTGAAGGCCACGCCGTGGCTGGAAAACGGGTCAACCAGATTGTAGCCATGCTTAAGGGTACGGGCGGCAGTGTTGGCAAATAGGGGCGGAGTAATGGGGTCAAATTGACCGGACAAAAGCAGGGTGGGAATGTTGCTGACTACCGGCTCATCCACAGCGGGCGGCAGCAGGTTAACGGGCCACACGGCGCACGAGTCCAGGTAAGATTGTAAATCGTCGGCGGCGGTGGTGGCAATTTGCGGGCGCAACCCATCCAGGTTGACAGTATGGGGGTCAAAATCGGCATCCTCGGCGCAAATCACCGAATAATACATGCCTTCGCTGAAGGTCCGGTCAAAGGCGATCAGGGGCAGGATTTTCTCCAAGAACAGGTAATTCCCGGCTTCCAGGTTGGCCACAATTTTGGGAAAAATGGCGTAGTTATCGGAGAGATAAAGGGCCTGGTACAACACCTCGCGCAGGATGTCGCCATCCAGATAAGCCGCCACCGGCGCGCCCGTATCGGGGTGGGTGAGGGTGAGGGTGGTGGGGGCCTGGTTCAGTTGATCCACCAGGGCCAGGAATCGTTCTTCCAGGCAGGGGTAGCTGGCCGCGCACGAGGGATTGGCGGCGCAAAACTGAAACAGCTCGTTGTAGAGCCGGTTCTCGTTGGCGGCGGTGGAGGTGATAAAGTTGAGGTCAGGAGGGACCACGCTGTCTAAAATTACGCTGCGCAGGTGTTCCGGGTGGTGGCGCATCAGGTGCAAACCCAGCAGCGTGCCGTAAGACACGCCATAAAAGTTGAACTCATTGTAACCCAGGGCCTGGCGAATGGCTTCCACGTCGGCGGCGTTTTCCAGGCTGTTATAGGCCGATAGATTGATCCCCTCGGCTTGCAGACGTTGGTAGCAGGCGTTCAATAATTCCGGCCACAATTTGTCGCTTTCTGCCGAGGGCAGGGCCAGCAAGTGGGCCATTGACTCCCGCAGTTCGGTGCAGACCAATTCCGGTTGGGCGTACACGGTCCCGCGCTGGTTAAAAATAACAATATCCCGTTCGGCGGCGATGTCTGTGCCGGGCACAGTCATAATAAATATCTCAAAGGCAGAGCCGCCCGGGCCGCCCTGGGCCAGGAATAAGGGGTCGGGCTGGGGAGCAGCGCCGGTGACGCGGCGGACGGCGACGGGCAGGCGGATGGTTGGGCCATCTGGATGAGCATGTTGTTCGGGAACCGTAACGTAACCACATTCAAATCCTAACCTTTCCGGCGAAATGGTGAAAAGGCCCAGGTCTATCCCTTTGAACATACAGGGCGCGGGTTCAAACGTGGCCGGCTGTCCGGTTGAATGGGCTTGAGCGGGGGCAGCAGGAAAAGTCGAACCGCTCAGGCCGGCCAGATAGAGCCAGATCAAAATAAGGGTTGGCCAGTAAAAGCGAGCCTGGTGATTTGGTTTTAGTCGGTGAAGTTTTTGGCGCATGGCGTATTGATGAAAATTGTGAATTGTGAATTATGAATTATGAATTATGAATTATGAATGGTTTGTTTGGGTAGAACGATTTTTTAGTTGGTAGTGAGAGTTAGGCAAGCTTTTTTACAGGCGAAACTCTGGACAAAGATAAGGCTGTTTGAGACTGACGTATGTATCATAGCATGGGAGATGGGGTTTATCAAGAACCGATTAGGGGTAAGTTAGAGGATTGAGGCATATTTCGTATTGCGTATTGGGTAAACGGAATAAGGGCCAAATACAGCCTCAAACAATTGTGAGAGGCCCGCTATTTGCTCATTGGTAAAAATCATGGAAAATGGCTCTGTCTATAACCGACGAACGACGAAGGACGAAGGACGAACGACGAAGGACGAACGACGAAGGACGAAGGACGAACGATGAAAGTTGAGGGACGAAACAGGTTGTTGGTCGTTGGTCGTTGGTCGCGTTGGTCGTTGGTCATTGGTCGTTTTTCTAAATTGGAGGAAGCATGGCCTGGTATCTTTATTTAGCCATAATTGGCGCCGGGGTGATTGCCGGTTTTATCAATACGTTGGCGGGCAGCGGCTCGTTGGTTACGTTGCCGCTGCTTATCTTTTTGGGGCTGCCGGCCACTGTGGCCAACGGCACCAATCGGGTGGCTATTTTGCTGCAAAACGTGGTGGGGGTGAGCAGTTTTCACCGGGAACAGGTGTTGGATTGGCGCGGCGGCCTGCTGTTGGCTGTGCCGGCTATTTTTGGTTCCATTGCGGGCGCTCAGATTGCGGTCAACCTTAATGAAACAGTGATGCGCCAGACAATTGGGGGCTTGATGGTGGTGATGCTGGTGATCATCTGGATTCGGCCCCGGCGCTGGCTGGAGGGTCAGCCGGAAACGCAGCGGCAACGTCCCGGCTGGAAGCAGATGCTGATATTTTTTGCCATTGGCGTTTACGGCGGTTTTATCCAGGCCGGGGTGGGTATTTTTCTGCTGGCGGGCCTGGTGCTGGGCGCAGGTTATAATCTGGTGCGGGCAAACGCGGTGAAGGTGTTGATTGTGCTCTGTTTTACGGTATTTGCGCTGGTTGTTTTTATCCTCAATGGCCAGGTGGCGTGGCTGGTGGGCCTGATCCTGGCAGTGGGGAATATGTTGGGCGCGTGGCTGGGCGCGTGGCTGGCCGTGCGACGCGGGGCCGGTTTTGTCCGTTGGCTGCTGATTGGTGTGGTGGCGGTATCGGCAGCCGAGTTGTTGGGACTGTTTGATCTGGTCGGCCGGTGGTGGGGGAATGTCTAATATTGACCGGCTCCCTCGGAAGCCTGGCAAACATAGATGGTTGCTTCCAGACCGCCGGAGGCCGCCGGATATTTTTGGGTAATGGCGGTTTTAACCTGCGGCACCAACTCTTGGGGCACCAGGGCCACAATACAGCCGCCAAAACCGCCGCCGGTCATCCGTACCCCGCCGGCCTCGCCAATGGCCCCGGCCACAATCTCTACCAGGGCGTCAATGGGCGGCACGGTGATTTCAAAATCATCGCGCATTGAGGCGTGCGATGCGGCCATGAGGCGGCTCAACCGGGCCAGGTTGCCGTTGGTCAGGGCTTCCCCGGCGGCCTCGGTGCGGGCGTTTTCGGTGATCACGTGGCGGGCGCGTTTGGCGACGGTTGCGCTCAATTCATCTTCATGGAGGGCAAACACGTCGGGCGATACATCACGCAGGGCGGGCACGCCAAAATGGGCCGCCGCTGTTTCGCACTCCCGGCGGCGGGTATTGTATTCGCTATCCAGCAAACCCAGGCCCTCGCGCCTAAAATTGCTGTTAGCAATCACAATGGCCACTCCGGCCGGAATGGGCACAGCTTGATAGTCCAGGCTGCGGCAGTCAATCAACAGGGCGTGGTCTTTTTGCCCCAGCGCCGAGATGAACTGGTCCATAATGCCGCATTTCATCCCCACAAAATTATTTTCGGCATATTGCCCTACCAAGGCAATGCTTTTACCGTCCAGGCCAAGTTCACTGAGATGGTTGAAGGTGGTGCCGGCGGCTACTTCCAGCGAAGCCGACGAGCTAAGGCCTGCGGCCAGGGGCACGTTTCCGGCAATGACCATATTCAGCCCGCGCAGTTTGTGGTCGCGTTGGACCAGCGTCCAGGCCACGCCGCGCACGTAGTTGCTCCAGGGAGCCGTTTCGTCTCGTCTGATTTCGGCGGCCAGGTCAAAGCTGCTGGTTTGTTCGCCAAAGTCAGCCGCCACCAGATTCACCTGGGTGTCGCTGCGCGGCTGCACCGCCACCACGGTGTGATAGTCAATGGCGCAGGGCAGCACAAAACCGTCGTTATAATCGGTATGCTCGCCAATGAGGTTGACCCGCCCCGGCGCGCGGAAGAAATGGCTTGGCTCGTGGCCAAAGTGTTTTTTGAACAACTGCGAGGTTTTTTCTTTGAGGGTCATATCAGTCCTGTTGCTTGTTGAAGCTATGGCGAGTATATCTTAAATTTAGCTTACGGTCAAAAAGATTGGGAGCCGGAAAAGTTTGGGCAACTATTCACTTGGTCATGTCATTCTGAGACAGAGGCCGAAGAATCTCCATATGGCCTAACGTTGCGCCGGTTTTGATATATTTCATGGAGATTCTTCGCTCAGAATAACATGACCTGAACAGGTGTTTACCGGGTATAGCCCAACCAACGCAACTCGTTTTCTTTTTTGCGCCACTTGGGCCGGATTTTGACCCATAAATCCAGGTACACTTTGCTTTCCACCAAATCCTCAATTTGCGGGCGGGCTAACTGTCCAATTTTTTTAAGCGTTTGGCCTTTTTCGCCGATGACGATCTTTTTTTGCGAGGCCCGCTCTAGGATAAGATTGGCTCCCACATAGGTTAAATTTTCGTGGCGGGGTTTAAAATCGGTCACCTGCACGGCCAGGGCGTGGGGCACTTCTTGGTGCAAAACGTTGAGCGCGGCCTCGCGGATGAGTTCACCGGCAATGAAGCGAATGTGCTGGTCGGTTACCTGTTCTTCCGGGTAATAGCGCGGGCCGGGCGGCAGCAGGTGGATGATGCGCCGCAGCAGTTCGTTGCGGTTTTTCCCGGTGGTGGCCGAGAGCGGTAGCCAGTCATCGGCGGGGTATAGGGCCAAGAATGGTTTTTCAAGATCGGCTAAATTGGCCAGGGAGAGCAAATCAATTTTGTTCAGCGCCAGCAGGGTGGGGGGAACGGGCCGGTTTTGTTTTTGCGCCTCGGTTTTGTTTTGGCGGAGGGCGGCGGCCACCAGTTGGTCTTCGGGCGTGGGTGGCTCGGTGGCATCCACCAGCCAAACCACCACGTCGGCGTCGGGAAGGGCGGCGATGGCGGTTTCGGTGAGGTATTCGCCAAATTTGTGATGAGGCCGGTGGATGCCGGGCGTGTCAATAAAAATCACTTGAGCCGGCGGGCAATTTTCCAGCGGGTGGGGGTCGAACGCGGACGGAATGGTCAAAATGCCCAAAAGCTGGTTGCGCGTGGTTTGGGGTTTGGGGCTAACAATGGCGATTTTTTGACCCAGAAAGTGATTCAGCAGGGTTGACTTACCCACGTTGGGCCGGCCAATCACGGCCACGTAGCCGGAGCGATGGTCGGGGGGCGGGGTTTCATCAAAAATCTCCGGTTCGGGGTCGTCGTATTCAGTTGGTTCGGGCCAGGGGCGGGCATTGGTCATCGGTCAACAATTCCTGAGACAGCCTTGAGCCGTCAATAATGATCCCGCACTACAGAGGTTTTAGCCAATGTTGGGCGCGGCGGCCTTGACTTTGTCTGAAACCTGGTCTTCAAATTCTTTGAAGTTTTCCACAAACATAGCCGCCAGTTTTCTGGCTTGCTCGTCGTACGCGGCGCAGTCTTTCCAGGTGTTTCGGGGAATAAGGACTTTGTCGGGAACATTGGGGCAGGAGGTGGGCACGCGCACTCCAAAGATCGGGTCAACCACATATTCCACTTCGCCCAGATGGCTATTGAGCGCGGCATTGATCATGGCCCGGGTGTAGGCAATTTTCATGCGTTCGCCTACGCCGTAGGGTCCGCCGCTCCAGCCGGTATTGACCAGCCAGCAATCAACCTTATGCTTAGAAATCTTTTGGCCGAGCATTTTGGCGTATACGCTGGGGTGTTGGGCCATAAAGGGCGCACCAAAACAGGTGCTAAAGGCGGCCTGGGGTTCGGTGATGCCTTTTTCGGTGCCGGCTACTTTGGCCGTGTAGCCCAATAGAAAATGGTACATGGTTTGTTCGGGCGTGAGTTTGGAAATGGGCGGCATCACGCCAAAGGCATCGGCGGTGAGAAAGATGATGTTTTGGGGATGGTCGCCCCGGCCGGTAAGGGTGGCGTTAGGGATGCTGGAGATGTGGTAGGCCCCCCGGGTGTTTTCGGTGAGGGTATCGTCATTGAGATCAAGATCGCGCGTGACCGTATCTATGGTCACGTTTTCCAAAATGGTGCCAAAGCGGCGGGTGGTGGCATAGATTTCAGGCTCGGCTTCCGGCGACAGCCGGATCATTTTGGCGTAACAGCCGCCTTCAAAATTAAAAATGCCGGTATCGCTCCAGCCGTGTTCATCGTCGCCAATCAGGGTGCGCGAAGAGTCGGCGGAAAGGGTGGTTTTGCCGGTGCCGCTGAGGCCAAAAAAAAGGGCGGTATCGCCGCCGGGGCCATAATTGGCCGAACAATGCATGGGCAACACGCCCGTGAACGGCAGCAGATAATTCATCACCGTAAAGATTGACTTTTTGATTTCGCCGCCATAACTGGTGCCGCCAATCAGCACCAATTTTTTGGCAAAGTTGACAATGATAAAAGCTTCTGAGTTGGTGCAATCCACTTCACTGATGGCGTGAAAACGGGGGCAATCAATCACCGTAAACTCCGGCCGGTGATTAGCCAGTTCTTCCTGGGTGGCCTGGATGAACATATTACGGCAAAAGAGGCTGTGCCAGGCGTATTCGGTGATAATGCGAATCGGCAGCCGGTATTTGGAGTCGGCACCAGCCCAACAATCTTGCACAAATACGTCTTTGAGTTGCAAATAGGTGGCCATGCGCCGGTGCAGCTCATCAAAACGGTCGGCGTCAAAAGGGCGGTTGACCTTGCCCCACCAGATATGGTCGGCGCTGGAAGGTTCGTACACGGTAAATTTGTCGTTGGGCGAACGTCCGGTGTGGTGGCCGGTGCGCACCACCAACGGCCCCATGTGGGCGGCCATTCCTTCACGCCGGCGAATAGATTCCTCGTATATGGCCGGGGTGGGTAAGTTCCAATAGATGTCGTTTACGTTGGTGATGCCGTGGGTTTCTAGCCCTACTCTGCCTCGTTGCTCTCCTGAATGTTCTCTCATTTTTGGATACTCCTTTCTTGATGATTTGGTTTTTAATTTTGAATCGTCTTGCCGGCTGTTCTCTGGACGTTTTTTATTCCCATAGCCATAAAATTTTATCCGCACATTTTTGTGGACGTTTTTCTGGTAGGCGCAAGTAACTCTATCCCCTTTGCCGTTCCAGGGTTAAAGTCATCTCCGTAGATTTTTAGCTAATCGTTTATCGAAGCGGCGGGCCGGAATGGAGCAACCGTCCGCTATTGTTATCGGGTTAGAAATGCCGGTTTATGTGGATGGGGAAAGATCGGGCGGCCACTCACCCTTTTGCCTGCCCGGTCAAATGGTCCGCCTCGCTGCGGACGGGGAGAGATTGCGCCTACCCCAATGTGGACGCACAGCAGAGTGCCCCCAGGTGCGACTTCAAGTCGCGGACGGTGAGTGATTTGTTGGATTATGGACTAACTGGCCGATTTTGTCAATTTTACACTTTTGGGGAGGGTGCGCCCAAATTTTTGGAAAGCACCGAGGGGGGAATTGGGGGGACGCCCCCCACACACCCCGGTCCTCCTAAAATGTCGGACAGACCCTTTTGGGGAGGGGTTTTATTTAGATGAGGCCGGGGTATAGGGCCGCACGCAGCGGAAGCCCACGTTATTTTCTCGATGCGTTTCGCCTTGTGAGAGGGTGTTGGCCGGGTTGAAGGCCTCCAGCCCGCCTTGGGCGGTACCGTCGGGGTTGCTCCAGGAGCCGCCTAAAAGTATCCGGGCGTCGTTTTTGTTGCCCAGGGTAGCGGTCCATTCCCACACGTTGCCTATCAAGTCCAAAACTCCCAGGGAACCGGCTCCGTTTGGTTTGCTGCCCACCGGGCGAGTGCCGGGTTCGGCGGTGTCGCAGGCGTCGTTGATAACGGCCACCTGGCAGGAGGGGCCGGTATCGCCCCAGGGATAGATGCGGCCATTGGGCGAGGCAGCCGCCCGCCATTGGGAAACGGTTGGCAAACTGCCAGCCACCCATTCGCAGTAGGCTTGCGCCTGGGACCAATTTACGCCCACCACGGGGTGGTCGGGCAGGTAAAATAAAGCGGCGTATCCATCGGCGTTGATGGTACAAACTTCAGCCTCAACACAGGCTTGATATTGGCGATTGGTCACTTCGGTGCGGTCTATCCAGAACCAATTGGCCTGGTTGGCGGCGGTGGCTACCAGGATTTCGGCCGCGTTGTCTATGGTCCGAGTTTGCGTAACCACGGCCGCAATCTCGGCTTCGATTTCCAGAGTGGGCATTGCGGTTGGGGTAGGAGTGGCGGTTGGCCTGGACGTGGCCGTGGGCGTTGGGGGTGTGGTTGGTGTTGGGGGCGGCGGGCTGGGCGTGGGTGTAGAGGTGGGGATGGAGGTGGGTGAAGGCGGCAGGGGGGCTTGGACCACCTGGCTGGCGGCTGAGGTTGAGCTTTCCGGGATGAGATAAAATTTCGGTTCGGGGCCTTTGGTTTCCTCGCGCTCCAGCGCAATCAGGTTAGGGCCGGTCACGTTCATGGCCATCCGGTTAGTCATCGGGAGATTGAGTTGTTCAAAATCGTTTTTGCCGGGGTTTTGGGGATTGCGGATCAGCCATATTGAGCCGTCGTTTTTGAGAACAAATAAACCCGGGTCGGCAATAAAGATGTGGTTGGTGTTAATGCCCGGATCAATCCGTTTCAGCAGGTCGCCTTCACTGCCCTCGCCATCAAGGTAACGCCAGATATTGCCGTTATCGCGCCGCATGTAAACCACGCCGTTGGCGGCCGTGATTTCCTGGTTGTCGGTGTCGCTGACCAATTGGCGGGCGGTTTGCAGGTCGCCCGCGCGGGGGTCGGAGATGCGCCAGATGGTGCCATCTTCTTTGAGCACGTAAAGGGCGTTGGTATCCAGAAAAATCTGGCGAGCCTCCACCTCGGCCATGGCCTCAACTTTTACCTCCAGACCGCCGGTGCCGGTTTGAACCACGCGCAAACGCAGAATTCGACCAAAACGATCAACCAAAAAGAGCAGTTCTCCATCGGCAAAAATCTGGCTAATGCCGCCGGTATTGAGGTCGGCTTCGTCCGGCGACGCTCCCAAAAGAAATTCACCGGAGGGCAGTCGTTTGAGTTGCAGGCTTTCGGCATCCATAACGGCCAGGGTGGGCCGGTTGGGTTGGTAGAAACTGACCAGCCCGTCGGTGGTCAGGTAATAGGCCCCGCCGGCCACGGCAAAAACCTGGCGCGGCGCCTCGCCCGCGATCATAGGTTTTTTGAGTTCATTGAGGGTGTCTACAGAGGGAACTTTGGGCAAGGCCGGGACAGACCAGGCGGCGTTCTCGGAAATATAGTAGAGGTCAAAACCGGCTTCGGCAGGGCGATAGAAAGTGGAAAGAAGGCGGCCTGGGCCCCGCAGTTGTTTTTTGCTCAATTCGGTGATGCGTTGTTGTTTGGCGTCGGGGCTGTCCGGGCGGAGGGTATCGTTGAAGGCTTCCAATTTTTCGGCGGCCTGTTGGCCATCGCCAAGTTCTTGGTACAGGCAGGCCAGGTAGGGGTAGAGGTCGGTATTGTTTTGTTCCAGAACTGCGGCCTGGTTAAAGGCGCGGACAGCTTTATCGCGCAGCATACTTGCTGTTTCCGCCGAGGCGGTAGTTTGGCTTAATTGCAGTTGGGTTAAACCCAACATTACCTCAACGGTGGCCACGTCGGGGCGAAACCATTCGGCCAGGCGGTAGTAGGCCAGGGCCACGGTATAGTTTCCGGCGGCATAGGCTTGGTTGCCCAGGGTCAGGGCCAGATTGGCGCTGTCAACATCGGAGGCCTGACCGGTGCGGTCGGCCTGCCAATCAAGGGCAATGCGGTAAGCCAGAAAGTTTATCAATTGGGGCAGGTTTTCGGGGGCGCCCTCTACCATCCAGCGGTTGCCTTCCAGGTCGGTGACAATGATGCGCACCCCCCCCGCTTCAGAAATGCGGCTGGCCGGGACAATTTGCGCGCTAAGTTCGCGGTAATCGGGGATGGCAAAGCCAAAGATAAAGCGCAACAATCCCGTCAGTGGCAGGTCAAATGTGCCCAGGGTCGTGCCCAGCGAGATTTGCCCGGCTGTGCCAATATCGGCTTTAGCCCTGTCCAGACGTGGCAGAGCCACCGGGGAACGCCCTCCCAGTGGGGCAAAGGATTTTGGGCCAAGCATGACCTGCCCACAGTCCGCCAGGGAGAGCCGATTCAGAGTGCCTTTGGCGTTGGTGACGGCTGCCGGTAGATTGGGCGTAGAGAGAGTTAGCGCCTCAAAGGAGGAAGTGCCAATGGCGCTGAGATTGCCCCGAAATTGGACCACAATTTCCTGGCCGGTTACGGCCAGGGCATCTTCTGACCAAACCTCAACCGAAGTGAAAGCCCAGGTATTGGTGTTGGAGAGAATATAAAAAATGAGCAGCAGCAGAATAACCGCGAGCGTGGTTGAAATTTGCCGGTGGGCATTGGCCCATTGCCACAAACGCAGCAACCAGTTATCAAGCTGGCGCAGCCAATCCAGGCCAAACAGAAAGAGAAGCAACGCGATGCCGGCCAGGGTAATGCTTACCGGGTAGGCTTGCCATACCTGGACCCACCAAATTTTTACCTTTTCAATAACGTTAAGCCACCAGGGGATGGCGGCCCGCTCGCTCACAAAGATCAGGCCAATCAGCACTACCGCGCCGGCGATGGTCCAGAGGTGGGTAGAAGCCCAATGCCAGCGATCCTGGAGGAGGGAGGTGGTGAACCGGCCCCACCTGGGGACCTCTTCCTGGAGAGAAGTTTGTGCTTTTTTGGCCAGGCGGCGGACAACTTGCACGCGCGGGCGTTGGCTATCCCCTTCATTTTCTGGAGGGGAGCCGGGGGGAGTGATACTGAACAGGTTTTGCAGCCAACCAACAATGACAGATAGTAATCGAAACAAAACAACCCCCTAGCAGTTTGTCGGAGAGAAAGGATTTCCAACAAACAGGATTCATGTTAAATTAAAGGCCACAAGCAAGAGATCTCTAATGAG